>JAHFPR010000189.1 GCA_023269645.1 Alphaproteobacteria bacterium
TTCAGGAAGCCTTCCTTCAGCCGGGTGATATTGATGTTCAGCATCATCACCACGAACAGGAACAGCACCGCCACCGCCCCCACATACACCACCACCAGAATCATCGCCAGAAACTCCGCGCCAAGCAGCACGAATAGCCCTGCCGCATTGAAGAAAGCGAGGATCAGGAACAGCACGGAATACACTGGATTCCGCGCAGAAATCACCGCCAGCGCGGAGAGCACCTGCACGGCGGAGAAGGCATAAAATAAAATATCCGGTAGGGTCATTTGTTTTTCCTGTATTCCGTCATTCCAGCGAAAGCTGGAATCCAGCCTTTCCGGCGCAAGCCGGAATAAATCCTATGAATCTTTAATCGCCTTTTTGTTCCAAAGAGAAATAACCACATCCATTTGGGCGTTATGTTTTTTTTCTTCGTTTCCTTTTACCATGCCCCATAATGCATTTTCATCTTCACAAAGATGTGGTTTTTCTTTCAGAAGAGCTACTGCCGATAGAGCATATTTTTTGTTCTTATCTGATGTTGTATAACGACCTGAAGAAGCTCCATTTACAATTCCTTCTTCACATAAGCCAAGAAAAGCATTTTTAGGACAGCCTTTCTCTCTAGAAGGTTTCTGGGTAGGAAATATCTTGAATACTGCTTTATTCCACGCCTCAACAGGGTCAGATGCTTCTTTCTTGCTTAAAAGATCAACCGCAATTTCAGCGCATTTTCCATATTTACCCATACTCACCTCATCAAGATGGATGCCAGCCTTCGCTGGCATGACAGTTACCTAAATTCCGCTTCCACCCTTAAATTCTGGGCGATTTCCTTTTCCCACTGGTCGCCGAGTGCCAGCAGTTTTTCCTTCGTATAAAGCAGTTCCTCGTGATTTTCCGTGGCGAACTCGAAATTTGGGCCTTCCACGATGGCATCCACCGGGCAGGCTTCCTGGCAGAAGCCACAATAGATGCACTTGGTCATATCAATATCGTAGCGCGTGGTGCGGCGGCTTCCGTCCGGGCGCGATTCCGCCTCAATGGTGATGGCCTGCGCCGGGCAGATCGCCTCGCACAGCTTGCAGGCGATGCAGCGTTCCTCGCCGTTCGCGTAGCGTCGCAGCACGTGCTGCCCACGGAAGCGCGGCGAAAGCGGTCCCTTTTCGTAGGGGTAATTGATGGTCATCTTCGGCTTGAACATATACCGGAACGTCAGGTACATCCCAATGCAGATTTCCTTCAGGGAGAAGGTTTTGACGAAGCGCGTGATGGATGGCATTGGCTTATCCTCCCACTCCCGGCAGATTGCCGGAATACACCAGATAACCCGCCGTCAGTGCCACCCACAGCAGCGAAAACGGCAGAAAGATTTTCCAGCCCAGGCGCATGAGCTGATCGTAACGGTAACGCGGCAGAGTTGCGCGTACCCAGATGAAGGTGAACAGCAGGAAGGAAACTTTCAGCGCGAACCACACGCCGCCGGGGATAAACGCCAGTGCCGCGAAAGGCGGCAGCCATCCGCCGAGGAACAGGATGCTGGCGAGTGCCGACATCAGGATCATGTTCGCGTATTCACCCAGCATGAACATCCCGAAGCTCATGGAGGAATATTCCACGTTGAACCCGGCCACGAGTTCCGCCTCCGCCTCCGGCAGGTCGAACGGATGGCGGTTGGTTTCCGCCAGCGTGGAGATGAAGAAAATCACGAACATGGGGAAAAGCGGCAGCACATACCAGTGATGCCTCTGCGAAAGCACAATATCCGTAAGGTTCAGGCTACCTGCGCACAGCAGCACGGTGATGATGACGAACCCGATGGAAACCTCATATGATACCATCTGCGCGGCGGAGCGCACTGCGGCAAGCAGGCTGTATTGCGAGGAGGATGCCCAGCCCGCGATGATGATTCCATACACGCCCAGCGAGGAAATCGCAAACAGATACAGCACCCCCACATTGATGTTGGCGAGCACGATGGGGGTTCCATCCGCCGCCGTGCCAAACGGAATCACCGCCCAGCCAATCATGGCGAGGATAAACGTAATCATCGGCGCGAGCATGAACAGGATGGGGTTCGCGCGGGTGGGAATGATGACTTCCTTGAAGATGAGCTTTACGCCATCCGCCAGCGGCTGCAGAAGCCCAAATGGCCCCACCACGTTCGGCCCCCGGCGAAGCTGCATCCACGCGATTATCCTGCGCTCCGCCAGCGTGACGTAGGCCACCGAAAGCATCAGCGGAATGATAATGGCGAGAATCCCCAGAACAATAGCGATCACCGGCACGGCGGGAAGAATCTCCGGGAGGAACTGCAAGTGCGCTGTGAGCCAGGTTTCCATAATCGTGATGCGTTAATCGTTAATCGTTAATAGGCTAACCTGTTCTCGCCTTTTAATACTGGCAACGAGTTTGGAAAGCATTTTCCCAACTGCTTCAACAAGATTCATCGTAGAGCGCATTTCTTCATCCCCAAGCCATTTCCGCCTTATACAGATAATAATCTGCGTTTCCAATTCTGCAACCGAACCACGTGCAATATTTAGAAATTGTATTAGCTCACGGTCGCTTCTTCTCCCGCAACCTTCTGCGATATTCGATGGTATGGATACAGCAGCGCGTGTCATCTGACTGATAATATTATACTGTTCAGTTTTAGGCAGCCTTGCTGTGGCATCATAAACCGCATCCACCAGATCAAGCGAGCGTTTCCATACATCAAGTTCTTTATGGGTCTGCATATATTATCCCATTAACGAATAACGAGTAACGCTTTCAAGCCGCCTCCTTCTTTTTCCTGCCGTTGATGAATTCTTCCGTGCATTTCGCCATCGTGCGCGAGGCGCGGCTGATTGCGTCTGTCATATAAAAGTTTTCGATGGTTTCGGCAATGGGCGTTTTCAGCAGCCGACCTTTTTTACCGAACTTCTCCCATTTTGCGGGCAGGATAGTATCTTCCACCGCAAAAACTTTGGATTCTTTGGCAAGCGCAACCTGCACTTCCGCCAGGTTTTCATAGCCGATCCACCACCCCATCACCGTCGCAAGATCACTGAGGATTTTCCAGTCCTCCTTCGCCTCGCCCGGCGCGAATGCCGCGCGTTTCGTGCGCTGCATCCGACCTTCGAGGTTCACAAATGTTCCCTCTTTTTCCGTGTACGCTGCGCCCGGAAGCACTACATCCGCATGGCTTGCACCTGCATCACCGTGATGCCCCTGATACACCACAAACGCCTTTTTGAGCCGCGCCATATCCAGCTCATCCGCACCGAGCAGGTACACGGCCTTGATGCTGCCATCCTCCGCGCCCTCCAGGATTCCTTCTACGTCCCGCCCGTCTTTTTCCGGAACGAAACCAAGCTCCAGCCCGCCCACGCGCGAGGCGGCGGTGTGCAGCACGTTAAAGCCGTTCCAGCCATCCTTCGCCACGCCGCCATCCTTCACCACACCAGTTTTCTCGCACATTTCATGGATGGTTTCGAGAATCGCCGCACCGTCTTCCCTCGCATACACCCCCTGCCCCACAATCACTATTGGCCGCTGCGCTTCCTTCATCACCCTGGAAAACGGATGGCTCCCCTGAATGAATCCAAAAAGGATTTCAATGTCATCGCCGAGATTCTTCACGTCGTAGGTGAGCTTTGCTTCCGCCCCGATGGAAGCCACCGGGAATTTACCTTTGAGCCACCGCTTGCGCAACCGCGCATTCACCAGCGAGGCCTCAACGCGCGGATTCGTGCCTATGAGCAGGCAGGCATCCGCCTGCTCGATTCCAGCAATGGTCGTGTTGAACAGGTAGCCCGCGCGCGCATCGGCATCCAGCTTCGCGCCGTCCTGCCTGCAATCGTAGTTCGGGCTGCCGAATTCCTGCATCGTTTTCTTCAGCAGGAACATGGATTCCGCATCCGCCATGTCGCCCGCGATAGCGGCAATCTGATTACCCTTCAGCTTCTTGAATCTTTTGGAGATAACATCGTAGGCTTCCTCCCACGTCGCGGGTTGGAGCTTACCCTCCTTCCGCACGTAGGGCTGGTCAATCCGCTGCACTTTCAGGCCATCACAGGCGAAGCGCGTTTTATCGGAAATCCACTCCTCGTTGATATCCTCATGCAGGCGCGGGAGAATCCGCATCACCTCATTCCCGCGCGCATCCACGC
>JAHFPR010000031.1 GCA_023269645.1 Alphaproteobacteria bacterium
TCAGTTTGGTAATGGCATTGTTTTATCTGGCACTTTATATCTTTACCGATCCACCGGTGAGCAAGGGAATTATGCTCATCATCGTTTCCATTTTCTTTTTTGGTGGTGTACAGTTGTTTTTTATTTCGGTGATTGGAGAATATGTCGCCGCCATCCATTCGCAGGTGCGCAAAGGCCCGCTGGTGGTGGAAGAACGCAGGATTAATTTCGATGAGGAAAGATCATGAATGCGCCGTTGCGCGAGATTGCCGCCTGCGAAGTGTGTGGCAACACGGCGTTGCTTCCCGTGCTCAACCTCGGAAACCATCCGCTGTGCGATGACTTGGTTCCCATCGGCGGCGACCGCATATGTAGGGAATACCCGATAGAAATATTATTCTGCGACCAGTGTATCACCGCCTGCCATCGCTTTAACGTGCCCAAGCGGGATCTGTTCCCGGATTCCTACCATTACCGTGCCCGGTTCACTGCTGATGTGCTGAAAGGCATGGAGGGGCTGGTGGACTCTTGTGTACAACAATTCGGCGGTCTTGAAGGCAAGCGCGTACTGGATATTGGCTGTAACGACGGCAGCCTGCTGGATTTTTTCCGTAAGCGTGGCGCACTGACCTTCGGGATTGAACCCACAGGTGCGGCGGACGATGCAGCCGAAAAAGGACATACCATCGTTAAGGATTTCCTTGCGCCTTCTATTGCTGACGCGCTGGTAGCGACGTACGGAAAACCAGACTTCATCACCTTTACCAACGTATTCGCACATATCGAAAACCTCCAGGAAGTACTGGATTCGCTAAAAATTCTCATGCATTCGCAGACTGTCATCGTCATCGAAAATCACTACCTTGGCGCAATACTTGGCGGTAACCAGTTCGATACGTTCTACCATGAGCACCCCCGCACCTATAGCCTCACTTCATTCAAGCATATTGCCCGTTATCTTGGCATGATGGTGCTGAAAGCCGAATTTCCGGCACGTTACGGCGGAAATATCCGCGTGTTTCTTGCCAATGTCGGGCAGAATAGAACGGACATTCCTGCTGTTGACGAAAGCAACTTTGCAGAAAAATTCTGCATTATGGCGACTAATATGGCTTGTTGGCAACACGCAAAGAAAGCGCAACTAAACGAGCAGGCGCGAAAATCCGGTGCCTTTCGAGCCAAGGCATTCCCCGGTCGGGCTGCGATTCTTATCAAACTGCTGGTGCTGGATGAAACTATGATTTCCGCAGTCTATGAGAAGCCTGGCTCCATGAAGATCGGGCATTACGTTCCGGGAACGCGCATTCCTATTCTTTCCGATGAGGTGCTTTTCGGTGAGGCGGATCAATCCGCGCCCATCCTCAACCTCGCCTGGCATATCCCAAAAGAAATCCGAAGCTATCTTTCCGCAAACTTGTATCGCGGGGAGGTGACGGATATTATTGAACCCGGCGATTTCAGGGCGGCATGATACAGTGTGCCGCCATTCTGGGGTCGGGGTTCGGGCTTTATGGCTATTTGCCGGCACTCATAAAATGCGGCGCGAAGGAAGTGCTGCTGCCGCAACGCTACCGGGAAAAATTTTCTGTTCGGCAGGAATTACAAGATTTTAGCAATAAAATACACTGGGTTGCAGACGAAAAGGTGGCACTTGCCCAGGCAGACGGCATGGTAACCGCGTTACGTCCGGATATGCAGGCGGAATATATCGCCCTTTGCCTGGAAGCGCAGCACATCAAATACCTGCTGCTTGAGAAGCCGCTGGCTCCTTCCCCCGCAGAAGCCATTACCCTGTTCGACGCACTTGTAGCCTCCGGCAAGTATGTGCGTATCGGTTATATTTTCGGATTCCTGGCGTGGAGTGAGTCTTTAGCCAGCTTCCTGAAAAAAGAAGCCCCGCAGACCGGAACACTGACTATCCACTGGCATTTTATGGCGCATCATTTTCAGAACGATGTTGCTACGTGGAAGCGCGATCATGCCGCCGGCGGCGGGGTGCTCAGATTTTACGGTATCCACCTTATCGCACTACTTGCGGCAATGGGCTATAGCGAAGCTGTTCAATCAACGCTCTTCACCGATCGCGGGGATGTGGCATCCCGGTGGTCTGCTACATTCACAGGAGCGTCTGTTCCACCCTGCATTGTGGATGTAGATACGTGCACGGATACCCTTCTCTTTCAGATAGAGTACTCGGAAGCGGGACGTGTCACCACGCTTGTTGATTTACCCGATCCTTTTTCGGAGATGAAAGTGCCGGAGCATGGGCTCGACAGGCGCATACCGCTGCTTGTTAAACTATGCGAGTCCTTTAACGTGGACTCGCGGCATATTTATCCCTGGTATCGCGCAACGCTCGATCTTTGGTCGGATGTGGAGTGCATGATCACCTCGGCGCGATAATGGGCTTTACAGCGGTGAGGTTGGGTACGTATTAAAGTTATAGTCATACCAGATAAAAATCTTACATTTTTATCTGGTATGACTATGAAAACCAACTCCGAAAGAGTTGGTTTTCCGCGCCGGAGGCAGCGTATGCCAAATAATATTCTGTAAGAATATTATTTGGAAACACTATAATTCCCACTGAAAGAGTGTACCAATGCCCCTTCTTCTCCGAAATTCTGAACAAGGTAAATTTCTCTATGCTCTTGTTGTAACCATTCTCTTTTTCGGGATTGTTTTAGCGTCGCTGCAAACCCGCTACAACACCAACGACGATGTCGTCATGCATTTGCTTGCTGATGGCCATATCTTCAGTAACCTTCCCACCGAACATCTAGGCCTTATGCATTTTTTCCTCGGTCGGACACTCAAGACCCTCTACCAATGGCAACCATTCTTTCCCTTCTACGGGGTAATGCTTTACAGCTTTTACGGGCTAGCCTTAACTTTCTATGCTTACAGCCTTAGCAGGCTCGGTTTGGGGTATTCATTAGTGGGGGGGTGGCTTATCGTCGCAGGCGGCTGGGGTTGCTTACCATCCAGTTCACAATCGTGGCGTTCTTGCTTGCCGGTACGGGAGTGTTTTTATGGTTCTCGTTGAGTGTACATCCCGCCTCTCTATCCGGTATGGCCAGACGGCGGCTGCGCCTTGCAGCCTCGGGCTTGATTGTGCTGGGCAGCATGGTCAGGTTTGAGTCGGCCATGGCCGCAATGCTCTGCGGTGTGCCGCCGGTGTTGTTTCTTTTCTGGGTGCAGGGGCGTACGTTTCCGGAAATAGTACGGTTGATACTTCCCGTACTCCTGGCGGGTTTCGCTGCAGTAGTGCTACACGGGATAGACCGGAACCATTACGCACATACCGCCGGGTGGGAGCATTTTGCAGAGGGTGTGGATGCCATACATAAACTTATCGATAATAAGCAAGTTTCCTATACCCCGCAAACCGCCGATGTTTTTGCACAGGCGGGGTGGACAGAAAACGATGCTGCAGCGTTCTCTCACTGGATATTTTCCAATAACCCCCAGTTTTCCGAGGAAAAACTTACCTTTATCACCAACCGGATACCGGCGGTGCAGCCTCGTAAGACCGATGAATACATCGCTGTGTTTATCTGGATAACCATTATGTTCTACCCCTTGTGCCTGCGGTTCAATGATGTATCGCCTATCGGAAAAAAAACCACTATTGTTCATTTGCTGTGGATCGGAACCGTATTGCTTCTCATCACGATTTTCTACCGCTTTCCTCCTTGGCGTCTGTTCTATCCTTTTACCGTCGCCTATTTTACCACATACGTGGGAATAGTTGCTTTCTTCTACCCCAAGCAACTGCGGCAGAAAGAATTGCTCTTTTTATTCTCGTTGTGTGCACTGGGTACGGGTTATGCTCTTGTCGCCAGTTCCCAGAGCATAGGCCATATGCAGAAAGCCTACAGTCATGATCTCGCAGAATTGCTGCGGATGGACTCCCAGGCCATCCTTGCACCGTGGGGAGGTGTGTTTCCTTTTGAATACCTCGTACATCCCCTTAAATCGGGAAGTAATTTTTCTGATATGAAATTGTTGGTAACCGGCAATTGGGCGACGTTCACCCCCACATTCCAAGAGTCGGCGAAAGAAAGAACAGGGATAAAGGATAGTTTCAAAGCATTATGCGATGATCACACCTACAGTGTAATCTCCCCGGAAGATATTCCTATCCTGGTGCGTTACCTGGAAGAACATTACCACTACAAAGCGAAGGCAAAACTTACCTTTAGAGGCACAGACGCGCGAACCGATTTCTACAGAATCGAATGCACTCTGCCATAAAGAGAAGGCTGTTCCCGGAAGGCGTAGCGCGTAGCTGGTTCCAGATACCGAAGTACCGTGCAACACTCGATCTGTGGTCATCGGTGAGCGCGCAGCTATTCCCAGGATTTCCAGGGCGCATTACCTTCATCCCACAGGCGATTGAGCAGTTTGCTTTCGCGCAGCGTATCCATGCACTGCCAGAAATCCGGATGCCGGAATGCCTTCAGTTCGCCTTCGCGGGCAAGGGTTTCCAGCGGCTCTTTTTCCCAAAGCATCGCATCTCCTTCAATATACGAAAGCACTTTGGGGGAAAGCACGAAGAAACCACCATTGATGTAGGATGCATCATCCGCCGGTTTTTCCCTGAAGGACGAAACCGTATCGCCATCAAACTCCAGAATGCCGTACCGCTGTGTGGGCAACACAGCGGTAAGTGTCGCCAGTTTTCCGTGCGCTTTATGGAAGGCGACAAGTTTCCGGATATTGATATTGGAAACGCCGTCACCATAGGTGAGGCAAAAATCCTCCGTTTTATCCAGAAACGGCGCGATACGCCTGAGCCTTCCGCCTGTCATGGTATCCTCGCCGGTGTCCACAAGGGTGACTTTCCATGCTTCGGCGTGATTGTCGTGGATGATATGTTGCCCGCTTTTCAGATCAATGGTGACATTGCAGGCATAGTCGCGGTAGTGCGCGAAATATTCACGGATGACTTCCCCCTTGTATCCCAGGCAGATGATAAAATCATTGATGCCGTGGTGGGAGTAGCTTTTCATGATGTGCCACAATATCGGCTTGCCACCAATTGTTACCATCGGTTTGGGGATAAGATGCGTTTCCTCACTTATCCGCGTACCGTACCCACCGGCCAGAATCACTGCTTTCATTGTACCCTTGCCCTGCTGAAGCTATCTCTGCACTATAATACAGTGCAATGTTCCAAATGCTATTATTTATCTGTTTTTCGTCCTTTGCCAGCGGCATAGCAGGCAAAGCGGTGCTTCAGCGCATCGTAAGGGATTGCCCCCCTGCCATCAAAGATATTCCGCGCGACCATGCAATCAGCGAGTGCGTTCCAGTCATATGCCGCATAGGATGCTTCTTTCGTGCAAAGCACCAGCATATCCGCTTCTGAAGCGACATCTTCCAGTGTGGTGCAGAGCGTGATGCGTTCCCCGTAATGGATTTTTGCGGTCGTGCCGATGAGCGGATCATACCCCCGGATAACCGCGCCTCTGGCCAGCAGACAATCAATCAGCCGGAATGCCGGGCTTTCGCGTATATCGTCCGTCCCAGCCTTGAAAGCGAGACCGGCCACGGCAATCACCTTTCCTTCCAATCCGTTCAGGATGCTTGCAAGCTGGTCGCAAATGTGCGCGGCACGATCGCAGTTAACCTGCAGGACGCTCTCCAGAAGCAGCATGGGGGCGCGAAGCTGTCTGGCGAATGCGGAGATCGCCTTGACATCTTTCGGAAGGCAGCTTCCACCGAAACCTATGCCGCCCTTTAAGTAGGAAACAACTTCCGGCAGGGATGCATCCGCGCTGCTTTTGAAACGGAAGCGGCGGTCTAAATGCAGCCCTTGCATCACTACAGCCTCATTCGCGCCGGGGATATGCTCGCACAGATGCGCGATTTCATTGCTGAAAGAGATAAGCGTGGCCAGCAGGGAATTGGTGGTATATTTGATCATCTCGGCATTGGTGGGAGTGGTGACGAGCACGGGGCATTGCAGCGGCGCATAAAGTTGCCTCAATGCCTGTGTCGCTATCGCGTCCTCCGTGCCTATGACGCAACGATCCGGGGTCATGAAATCCTCCACCGCGCTTCCCTCGCGCAGGAATTCCGGGTTGACAGCCAGGCCGAATTCCCCGGCTTTCATGCCCGAAGCCTCTTCCAGCAGCGGCTTGACAATGGCTGTCGTAGTGGTGGGTACGACCGTGCTTTTTACAACCACCGTATGCGGCCTGCCGATGGAGGGCAAAAGGCCTCCGATTTCCCGCGCCACATATTTTACCGCGCCCAGGTCTATAGCCCCGCTATCGGCGGAGGGTGTACCCACTGCGATCATGGAGATGTCGCTTTTCCTCAGTGCGGCGGCCAGATCGGTTGTTGCGGAAAGCTGGCCATGCTTTACGGTTTCGGCAAGAATTTCTGCCAGACCCGGCTCATGGAACGGTGGCCTGGAAGCAAGAATGGACTGCACCCGTTCCCGGTTGTTATCAACACAGGTCACCTGATGGCCGAGTTTCGCCAAACACGCTCCGGTTACCAGCCCTACGTACCCGCTGCCTATGATGGTAACTTGCATTGCTTAAGCACCCTGTCCGTAGGAACGCAATGTTCGTTCCAATCCTTGCTGCAAGGAAGTTTTTGCTTTCCAGTTAAATCGGCTATGTATCTTGGAGAGATCCGGGCAGCGGCGGTCAGGATTATCTTTCAGGTAATTGGTGTCACCGCTTTTCTGGAAGCATATGGGAAGTGGTGATCCTCCCCTTAGATTGGCCGCGATTACGGCAGCCTGTTTCATGGAAACTTCTTCGGCATTACCCACATTGAAGGCTTCGCCGTTTGCATCCGAAAGCAGCACCAGCAGGGAAGCACTGATAAAATCGCTGATATAGCAGAAGGAACGCGTGGGCGTACCATCGCTGTAGAGCGTGATGCACTCTTTGGTCAGCACGGAAGAAATCAGATCAGGAATGATGCGCTGATCATCCAGCCGCTGCCCGGGACCGTAGACATTGAATGGGCGTATAATTTTAACAGGCACGGCATATTTTTCATAGAACGTGGCACAGAGAGTTTCCGCCAGACGCTTTGATTCGTCATAGCAGGCACGCGGCCCCGTACAGGATACATTGCCCCAGAAGATTTCTGGGGTCGGTATGGCATCCGGCGGTGGGTTACCGTAAATCTCGCTGCTACTGAAATAGAGGATGCTTTTGACTTTCTGCGCGGCGGCCATCTCCAGCATCCGCCATGTGCCGTTGACATTTACGTCAATGGTTTCCAGGGGATATTGCCTGTAAAATATGGGCGACGCGATGCTGGCGGCGTGGATGATGTAATCAAGCGCACCCATCGCTTCCAGCGGTTGCGTCACATCGTGGTGCAGAAAAGAGAAATTCTTATCTTTTTTCAGATGTTCGGCGCGGCTTGCGTCGCAAGCCCTCAAATTATCTGCAGCGATAACGTGAAGCGGTTGTTCCAGCACTTCATTGTTGAGGAAAGAAAATATATCCAGAAAATACCCACCCAAAAAACCGGACGCACCGGTAAGGAGAAGCTTTTTTCCTGAGAGAAGCGGCAGGATATCGGCGGTATCTGCAAAGATATGTTTGGCATCTTCAGCAATGACCCCTCTTGTAGAGAGAAATTGCGGCATTATTTTTTTGGTCATACTTGTTTACGGTAATAGTGTGTTTCTTTGGCCTCGTGTGTTCCTTATCGATAAATACAGCATAATTATTCTGCTGACATACGCAAGTAAGTATAGTGAACTCCGAACCCCGCTTACTTCTTCAATTCGTACACTCCCCGGTTTCCCTGGAAGGGCTGGAGGCGGTTGGTGAGATCGGTGATGGATTCGGATCCGCCCAGGAATAACACGCCGTGCGGCTTCAGCGCATCCGCCAGTTTATTCAGGATGCTGCTCTTGGTTTCCGGCTCGAAATAAATGAGCACATTGCGACAGAAAATCACATCGAACTTTCCGAAACGCTGGTAACTTTCCAGAAGATTGAGCTGTTCATATGTCACAAGCTGCTTCACCGCATCCTTGATCGCCCATTTATCCCCACCGGCTTTAAGCTGGGTGAAATAGCGCATCAGGTGGGTGATGGGCAACCCGCGCTGCACCTCGAACTGCGTGTAGATTCCCTCCTGCGCGCGCTTGAGGATGGAGGTGTCAATGTCCGTACCAAGGATGCGCGGCGCGCGCCCGCCGAGCAGCGCATTTTTCTCCAGGAAGGTCATGGCGAGTGAATACGGCTCCTGCCCGCTGGAACTGGCAGCGCACCACAGATCAAATTTGCCGTCCGTTCCGGATTTAACGATGTGCGGGATAACAAGCGTTTCAAACTGCTGAAAGGGTTTCAGATCGCGAAAAAAAGAGGTTTCGTTGGTGGTCATCGCCTCCACCACTTTCGCGGCTATGGAGGGATCCGCACCCTTCTGCAGCAACGCGGCGACATCATCCACGGTGCTCAGGTTCAGTTCGCGTATCAGGGGGATGAGCCGGGAATCCACCAGATATTGCTTATCCGGAGTCAGGCTGATGCCGGAGCGATCCTTCAGGAATTTGCGGATGTATTCAAAGGTTTGCGGAGTCATGCGATTTGCCCCTGCGAAAGGGAAATGAGTGTTCCGGCGATTTCGGCCAGCGGCACGAGCTTGCAGCACAGGCCGGCTGTTGCCACCGCGCCCGGCATCCCCCACACCACACTGGTGGCTTTATCCTGCGCAAAAACGTGACCGCCCTGCTCCACCACCGCTTTGCTGCCCGCCATGCCGTCTGCCCCCATACCTGTCATGATGAGAACGAGGAGCCTGTCGCCATAAAACTCCGCGAGGCTGCGTAGCATGGGGTCTACCGCCGGGCGGCAGAAATTCTCCGGCGGATTCTGGTTGAGGTGGAGCATGGCGCGGGAGCCATCGCGTTTCACCACCATATGGTAATCGCCGGGGGCGAGGTAGATGTGGCCGGGCTGGGCTATTTCACCCTCCTTGCCTTCACCGCTTGGAATGCCGCACACCTCGGCGATCTGCGCTGCCAGCATGGTGGTGAATTGCGGGGGCATATGCTGGGTGATGAATACGGGAACCTGAAAACGCTTGCCCTTAAGTGCCTTGAACAGGGTCATGAGTGCCTGCGGGCCGCCGGTGGAGCAGCCGATGGCGATGGCTTCCGGCCTTTTCATACCTGCACTGCTCCGCAGGACGATTTCCTCTGTTTTCTGGGAACGGGCGGCGGTTGCGATTTTTGGCATCGGCATGGGGTCGGGCGCGGGGGCAGTGCTGCCTGCCGCTCCCGCCGGATGCTCGCTCAAGCCGCCCAGGGCGCGCACCTTGTTGATGAGATCCTGCGAGAATTGGTACATCGCCTCCCGGTCACGTGTGGAGGAAGGCTTGGCGATATAATCCGCCGCACCAAGTGCCAGTGCCCGCACCGTTTCCGATGCACCCTCGCTGGTGAGGGTGGAGGCCATGATGACCTTCGCGCGCGGTGAGAGCTTCAGTATCTCTGGCAGTGCGACGAGGCCATCCATCACCGGCATCTGGATGTCGAGCGTGACCACGTCCACTTCCACTTTGTTTTCTCCGCTGCGGCGCAGAAGATTCAGTGCCATTTCCCCGTTATTGGCGGAGGCAACCACCGTAATGTCCGGATCGGATTCCAGCATCGTGGAAAAAAGCCCCCGGATGACGGCGGAATCATCCACCACCATTACGCGGATTTTGCCAGGAGGGGATGTGGCCATAAGGTTGCGGGTTTCTGGTTCAGGTTTCAGCAGGAATGGATTTACGCGAAAATCTCTTACATTAAGCCCAGTTGCTGGAGTTTTCCCTTGATGATGCCTTCGTCAAAAGGCTTCATCACATATTCATTTGCTCCGCAGGACATTGCCTCCATGATCTTGCTCATGTCGTTTTCGGTGGTGCACATGATGACGATGCTCTCCATATGCGCATCCACCTGGCGGAAGGCGAGCAGGAATTCCATGCCATCCATCACCGGCATATTCCAGTCGAGCAACACAATTTTCGGGACGCGCTCCTTGCAGCGCGCAACGGCATCCTTGCCATTCTCGGCTTCTATTACCTCAAAGCCGAGATTCTCCATGATTTTGCGCGATACGGTGCGCACCACCCTGGAATCATCAACGACAAGCGCGAGAGGTTTTGGGGCATTCATTTATGTTCTCTCCTCAGAGGTTTCAGAAACGGGCTTCAGGTTTCAGGATATTTTCGCTGAAACCTGAAACTTCTTCCTGAAACCTAAAATTTCAAAAGATTCTCAATATCCAGCACTACCATCAGCCGTTCTTTCAGCCGGTACACACCGAGCGAAACCTGCTGCCAGCTCGACATGAGGTTGGCGGGTGTCTGCTCGAAATCCGAAAGCGGCAGGGAGAGCACCTCGCCCACCTTGTCTACCACGAAGCTGTAAAGCTCGTTCTTGTGCGAAACCACCACGTGCATACATTTGGTTCCCGCAGGAAGATCCGGCAGGCCAAGGCGGCGGCGAAGGCTGATGACAGTCACGATGCGCCCGCGCAGGTTGATGGAGCCGAGTATCTCCGGCGGTGCCAGCGGTGCTTTCGTAATCGGCAGCGGGCGCAGCACATCCTGCACCGTCAGCACCGGAATGCCGAACATCTGCCCGTTCACCTCCATCGAAACGAATTGCTTGGTATCCTGTTTCTCCGCAACGGTAACGCCGTGCCCGCCCGAAACCGCCAGTTCTTTACCGCTCATGTTTTTGTCCTTTTAGTTCGCATATCAACCCTATGAAGCAAAACTTTCTAGATGAAGCTCGCCTGCCGCCCAAGGGCAACATTCAGACGGTTCTCCGCTATAAGCGTATATTCTTTACTGATTTCAAAACCACTATATTTTCTCCCGGTTAGCATCGCGGCAACCAGCGTGGAGCCGCTTCCGCAGAAGGGATCCAGAACAATTTGCCCTTCCTGAGTGGTAAGTTCAATAAGGGCTTGCATCAGCCTTACCGGTTTCTGCGTGGGATGGCAACCCGCTTCTCCGGGAGAGAACCCGCTTTGCAGAACATTATCCGGCGATTTCTCGTATTTGAGAAACGCCTCCTCGTTAAATGCCCCAACGCCATTGGCTAATACATTATCCGCAATGGTCGTGCCGATTTTATAGGGCTTGGTAAACCACAAAACCGGCTCGAATGTAGGGCGAAGATTACCCACGCGCCAGCCTCCCCATTGTTCGGAGCTTTCAGCATCGCCACGGCGATCATAGATAACACTGACCCGCTGCGCCCTGTGCGGCGCGCGCTGCCGCATCCATGCGAACATATCCTTGAAGGAAAATCCTGCATCCTCAAGGGCGGCGATGCAGCGATGTGCGTAACGCCGCCCGGCAAAGACGATAACGGAACCACCCGGCTTAATCACCCTCAGCCATTCTCCCGCCCACTCAGCGCACCATTCGTAATATTGCCTGGGTATTTCACGATCCGCCTCAGACCAGCCATTGATCGGCTTTCCACGTTTTTTGAAAACTGCGCCGGCCTTAAGCTGTGCAGGGCTTGTCCCCAGATACGCTGAATTGGTATTGTCATGCAGCACATCCCAATCTTCCGCGCCGATCCCATAGGGGATGTCGCTTAGTATCAGATGCGCAAAGTTATCCGGCACACCGCGTATGGCGACGATACTGTCAGCGTTGATAATTTTATTGAGGTAGTCAGTCATCAGAAAAACCTACCTTATGTTAAGAAGCCCGTTATCGGAAATAGATTGGATTACCTTTATCCGACTCTCGATTTTGTGCACCCTTATGAGTTCCGCCAGTGCCTCGTCGTGACTCATCTGCATGATTTTCTCCCGCTCCTTGCCCAGGAAAATCAAGGCTTCTTCCTTTGCTATGGCGATGGATTCAACAGCCGCCTGTTTTTCATTTTGCCAAAGATCGGAAACACGATTAGAAAAGGCCAGCATCGTTTTGTTTACCGGAAGCCAATATGCCGAGGCATCTTTTGATGGGTTCATGGCGGGTATGACCTTCAAAATTTCATGTAGCAGCTCTTCGGCGCGTTTTTTCCCTTCAAGTAGCGAAAGTGCAACGATCACCGCAAGGTGGGAATAGGTAAAGACGCATACATTGCGCACACTTGCCTGCTCGTAAATTTGGCTGGACTTGGTCGGCAACTGGTAGATCGGGCAAACAACCAGCGCATATGGTTTACCGCGCTTCCATCCGTCCATCGCCTGAACCTTAAAATCCTTTTGATTCTTGGCCGT
>JAHFPR010000190.1 GCA_023269645.1 Alphaproteobacteria bacterium
CGCGTCACTCATCCTTTTATTCTTCTGGCATTAGTGCTCCAAATGGGTTCCTCAAGCCATGCGTTCGCGGCGGCGTGGACACAGGAGGCCGGGCATTCCCAGTTCATCTATTCCCATCCCTATTACAACGCAGGAAGTTTTTTCGATGCGGGCGGCCATCGCCAGCCGCAGGGCACGTTTGTCAAGCATGAGGAAAATCTCTACGCGGAATATGGTCTGCGGGACGGGCTGACTGTGGGAGGCTCTCTCAGTTTCAATGAATTACGCCAGAAAACACCCACAGGCAGCATCACCGCGACCGGCTTCACCGACCCGGAATTGTTTATCCGGAAACGGCTATGGCGGAATGATCATTCCGTATTTTCCCTCCAGCCGCTTGTGAAAGTGCCGCTGCCGCATGGGGATGGCGCGCTTTCACTGGGCACAGAACAGCCGGATGCGGAATTGCGCGCGCTGTATGGCTATGGGGTTGAGGCGGGCGGCCTGCAGCATTTTGCGGATGTGGAAGCGGCGTATCGTGTGCGCGGGGGTGCGCCCTCGGACGAGCTGCATCTGGATGCCACGCTCGGCCTTCGCCCGCGCCCGGATATTCTGGTGCTGGGGCAGGCTTTCTCGACCTTTTCGGTGAACGCACCCACGAATCCGGCACTGAACCTTGCCAGCTGCAGCGATTACGATCTGGTGAAACTTCAGCTTTCTGCTGTCAAAACTTTCCACGAACGCTATGCCGTGCAAGCTGGAGTGTTCGATAATATTGCCGGAAAAAATACGGGGGCAGGCGGCGGCGCAATGATTTCACTGTGGGTGAGTTTCTGAAGGGTTAATACATCATTTTGGGCATATATCCCCTTGAAGCACGTACCCCGTCATCGCCCGAATTGCGAAGCAATTATAGGGCGATCCATCTCGCGGCAAGCATGGATTCCCCTATACTTTTTGCTGTACAAAAAGTCGGGGAATGACGGGGTACGTGCTTCAAGGGGATAATTACGTCATTTTGTCACCCCGCACTTGTTGCGGGGTTATGGCTGACAGGGATTATAACCCCGCAACCAAAGTGCGGGGTGACAAAATGATAAGTTTCTGAATTGACCGCTTCCTCTCCTCCATGTAGTTTACAACCATGAGTCGGGTTCCCGGCTCTAGGGGTATAAGAACCCCGGACAAAGCGGCTGGCATCAGCCGCAATGATGCCTCCCTTGCCATATGGCCGGGGGGGTGCTGTCGTATGTCCAGGGCGAAAGCCTAAAGGATAGCGCAGCCGTCTTTGTCCGGTTTCTTAACTCCCCGGTCACCAGCAATGGGACATACTGCAGTACTCCGCATCGGTGAAAGGTTAGTAAAAGAGTGTGCTATCCAGCCTGCCGATCTGGAGGCAGCACTTCGGCAGCAGAAACGCTGCGGTTCTCCACTGGGGAAAGTGCTGGTGGGGCAGGGCAAGCTGAGTGCCTATCGTTTTCATCGTACGCTTGCTGTGCACCTCGGATTGCCGTTCGCGGATATGCGGAAGGAGCCGTGCGACCCCAAATTATTCCGCCCGGAACATCTGCCGGATTATCTTGCTCTGCAAGCCATGCCCTGGAAGCGGGAGGGGCGCACTATCCTGCTCGCCACACCAGAGATAACGCCCGCGCTTACACGCTGGGCACAGCGGAAATACAGGAAAAATCATGCGTTTGCTATCACCTCCCCGCTGGATATAGTGTGGGGCGCACAGCTTCATTCCACCCGCGAGGACGATCAGGAAGCGCAGGAAATCCTGTGGGATAGCGACCCGGTGAAATCCGCGCGGATGCTGTTTTCCACGCCGCGCGGCAAGTATTTCGTTGGTACGCTGCTGGCGACGGTGCTTGCACTGATGCTGTATGTGGATGCGTTCTTCCTCACCTTGTTTATCGGCCTGAATCTTTTTTACGCGATGACGCTGATCTGCAAACTCATGTTCTTCGGTTCGGGGTTGATGGCGATGCACCGGGCGGAGGGCGTGAAGCCGGGAATTGTCCGGGGAGAGAAGGGTTTGCCGATATATACAATTCTCATCCCTTTGTTTAAGGAAAAGCAACATACTATTGAAAATCTTATAATTTCTATTCGTGCAATGGATTATCCAAAGGCCAGGCTGGATGTAAAACTCATTGTGGAAACAGAGGATATACAGACCATCGGAATCATCCAGTCTCTGCGTCCGGAGAGCTGGTTCGAGATTATCCGGGTTCCGCATTCCCTGCCGCAGACCAAGCCGAAAGCCTGCAATTATGCGCTGCGGTTCGCGCGCGGGGAATATGTCACTATCTACGATGCCGAGGATAAGCCCGATCCGCTGCAGCTCCGCAAAGTGCTGTATATTTTTCGCCATGCGTCGGAAGAAACCGCCTGTGTGCAGGCCAGGCTGAATTATTACAACTATAACGAGAATATCCTCACGCGGATGTTTGCGCTGGAATACGGTTCATGGTTCAATTTCATGCTGCGTGGATTGCAGCTTCTGCGCGTTCCTATTCCGCTAGGTGGCACGAGCAACCATTTTCAAACACAACTTTTGCGGGATGTTTACGCCTGGGATCCCTATAACGTCACAGAGGATGCGGATCTTGGCATCCGGCTCGCGCAATATGGCTATACCTCCGCCATCGTGGATTCCACTACGCTGGAGGAAGCACCATTGAAAGTGCGCAGTTGGCTCAAACAGCGTTCCCGGTGGATCAAGGGCTATATGCAAACCTACCTCGTGCATATGCGCCAGCCGGTAAAGCTCTACAAGGCACTGGGTTTTCGATCTTTTTTCGGTTTCATATTCTTTGTTGGCGCGCCGGTGCTGGTATTCCTCACCATGCCGTTCGTGGTACTGATGTCTGTGTATGCTTTTTTTCAGGGGATACCCGCGCCCGGATGGTTTTTCTATTGTACGCTGGGCAATTTTCTGGCGGGAATCGTGGCGCACATCGCCATCGCGCTGATTGTGGTGGAGCGGCAGGGAGTCTCGGAGGAAAATCCGGAAAGAAGATGGCGGAACATGGTTCCGTATTGCGCGCTTTTCCCTTTTTACTGGGTGCTGCACAGCATCGCCAGCTTCAAGGCGGCATGGCAGCTTGTTCACCGCCCGCATTACTGGGAAAAAACCGAACACGGGCTGAGCAAGGTGATGGTAGAAAAAGTGCTGGAAGGAAATGCCCCGGAAGGAAAGTCTTGACAAGTTCTCCGTTGCTGGCTATTTTTCGCGCTCCACGCAATACCGAGGCCAGTTATGAAAGTCCTGAGTTCCCTGAAATCTGCCAAAAAGCGCGACCGCAATTGCCGCGTCGTGCGCCGCAAAGGGCGTATTTACGTCATCAATAAAGTCAACCCGCGCTTCAAGGCAAGACAAGGGTAACTGTCATTCCCCGAATCGCATAGCGATTTTAGAGGAATCCATGACTGCCTTGCATCATTGTTTTGTGCTTAATGCGCGCAGGTGGATCGCTCTATAATTGCTATGCGATTCTGGTGATGACGAGGTGTTCCCATGCGCTCCATCGAAATTATCTCCCCCGGCCAGAATTATTCGCTTGCGGTTACTGATGACGCACCCACGCCAGTGCCCGGTGATCACGATGTGCTAATCAAAGTGGCCGCCGCCGGGGTAAACCGCGCGGATATTTATCAGGCGCAGGGCACATATAACCCGCCTGAAGGTGCTTCGCCCATCCTGGGGCTGGAAGTTTCCGGAGAAATCATCACGCTGGGTAAAAAAGTACGCTCCCATTCGGTGGGGGATAAGGTGTGCGCGCTACTGTCGGGCGGGGGCTATGCGGAATTCGCCGCTGTGCCGGAATGGCGGGTACTCTCTCTGCCCGCAGGGCTTTCTCCGGAGGAAGCCGCCGGATTGCCCGAAGCGATATTCACCAGCTACCTCTCCCTGATGGAACTTGCGCGACTTTGCCCCGGTGAATCCGTGCTCATCCACGGCGGGGTAAGCGGCATCGGAACCATTGCGATTCAGCTTGCCCGCGCGTTCGGTGCAACCGTCTATGCCACGGCGGGGAATGCTGAAAAAACGGCATTGTGCGAGAAGCTAGGCGCAGCGCGGGGCATCCACTATAAG
>JAHFPR010000032.1 GCA_023269645.1 Alphaproteobacteria bacterium
TTCTGTGTGGAAAACAAGGACTACAGCCACTTCTGGACGCGGCGACAGCGGCGGCGAAGCGGCGATCAATCGAGTTGAATAATACAAAAAAACAGTCGCCGTAAAATTGTTGGTGCGTCGCACCAACAAACCCTTGACAACGCCTTTTTTCTTTACTATATAAGGATGCACAACAACGATTGTAATCAGTACTAACCCTTAGAAAAAGGATAAGACCATGAGCCAGACCAATCCCTTTGCAGACGCATTCAAGGCATTTGATGCGTTCAAAAGCTATTCCCCGATTTCCTGCTCCGGCGTGAATGTTGATGAAGCTATTTCCGTCGGCAAGCGCAATGTGGAAGCGTTCCAGGAAGCCTGTCAGGTTATCGCGGAAGGCGCGCAGCAGATCGTAAGCCTCCAGACCAAAATCATCGAGCAGAACGCACGTCAGGTGCTGGAACTGTTCAATGCGATTGCGTCCTCCAAGGATCCCCGTGAAAGTGCCGCCAAGCAGGCATCTTACGCGCAGGAAGCCCTGGAAAAGGCGACCTCTGATGCGAAGCAGCTGGCGGACATCGCCACGAAGTCTTCCAACAAGGCGACCGACCTCATCAAGGCGCAGGTTACCAAGAACATTCAGGAAGTCGGCAAGGCTGTTTCCAGCCAGAAGAAAGCTGCGGATAAGAAAGCCGCTGCCTAATTGCTGCATTTTTGAAGTAAGAATAAAGAAAGGCCGCTCCTTAACCGGGCGGTCTTTTTTTATCGGTGTGGGCTTTGTAAACAGGTGATGATGATTCATAATATTCCCCTTGCGTAAAACAAAAAACTCCTGCAAACAGGGAGGGGTGTTGTGTCATGCCAGCAAAGGCTGCATTCAGCACTCTTAAAGAAAAAGCTTTTTGCGGCGCGGACGCGCCGTTGCTGGATTCCGGACAATCTTTCCTTATGAAGGGATGCTGGAATGTACAGGGTGGCTGAAACCTGAAACCTTTTCACTGTAACCTGTTCTATGTTCTCAAAACTTTTTGGTATTTTCTCCTCAGACATGGCCATTGATCTCGGCACGGCGAACACGCTGGTGTACGTGAAGGGCAAGGGCATCGTGCTCAACGAGCCATCGGTGGTGGCACTCATCAACCAGAACGGGCAGCAGGTTCCCTACGCGTTCGGGCACGAGGCAAAACTGATGCTTGGCCGCACCCCCGCCGACATCACCGCCTCCCGCCCGCTGAAGGACGGCGTTATCGCGGATTTCAAGGGCGCGGAGGAGATGATCAAGCACTTCATCCGTACCGTGCACAAACGCAGCACGATGACCGGGCCGCTGATTATTATTTGCGTACCCTCCGGCTCCACCCCGGTGGAGCGTCGCGCGATTCAGGATGCGGCGGAAAGCGCAGGCGCGCGCGAGGTTTATCTGATCGAGGAGCCGATGGCGGCGGCGATCGGCGCGGGGTTGCCGGTGACGGAACCCACCGGCTCCATGATCGTGGACATCGGCGGCGGAACCACGGAAGTGGCGGTGCTCTCGCTCGGTGGCATCGTGTATGCGCAATCCGCGCGCGTGGGCGGGGATATGATGGATCAGGCGATTGTGTCCTACATCCGCCGCTACCACAACCTGCTGATCGGTGAATCCACGGCGGAAAACATCAAGAAAACCATCGGTGCGGCGTGCGTGCCGGATAAGGGCGACGGCGAGGAAATGCGCATCAAGGGGCGTGATCTCATCAACGGCGTACCGAAAGAAATCATCCTCAACCGCCGCCAGATCGCGGAAAGCCTGCAGGAGCCGGTGGCGCAGATTGTTGAGGCGGTGAAAGAGGCGCTGGAACTCACCCCGCCGGAGCTTTCTTCGGACATCGTGGACAAGGGTATCATCATGACGGGCGGCGGCTCGCTGCTCAAGGATTTCGACGTGGTGCTGCGGAAGGCCACCGGGCTTCCCGTGGCGATTGCTGAGGAATCCCTCTATTGCGTCGCGCTCGGCACAGGCCGCACACTGGAAGAGCCGGAAAAGTTCAAGCACGTGTTGTTCAAGCAGGAGTAAATTCAGGGTGTAAGGGTGCAAGGGATTAAGGGTGTAAGTGAGCACCTACCTTACACCCTTAATCCCTTGCACCCTTACACCCTTGAGTTATCGGCATTTTCGTGTTATCTTCTGAAGAAGGGGCGCGGAATAAGGCATGAGTTCCATCAAAAAAGACAAGGTGACGGTGAAGCAGGCGGTGCTGCCGATACGCGCGCTTTTCCACCATTTGCGGATGTTTTTCCTGCTGGTGCTCGCGGTGGCGGTGCTGGTAGTCAGCCGCTTCGATAATGCCACGGTGCGCACCGCCCGTGCCACCGTGCTGGAAGTGGTGACCCCGGTGCTTTCCGCGCTATTCACGCCGATTGAATCCTACCATGCGCTGAAGGAAAATCTGCATCAGGTTGTTGCCGTGCATAAGGAAAACGCCAAACTGCGCCAGGAAACCGCGCGGCTGGAGCGCATCCAAGGCGTGGCGGTGGAGCTGGAAGCGGAAAACAAGCGTTTGCGGGAGCTTCTGCACTTTGCCCCGGCGGCCACCACCAGCTTCGTGACGGCGAAAATCGTGGGTGCGACGGGCGGCCCCTATACGCGCTCCGCCATGATAAACGCGGGTTCGGGCGAGGGCATCCATGTCGGGCAGGTGGTGTATAACCGGGAGGGCATCGTTGGCCGCGTGACGGATACCGGCTTCCACAGCGCGCGCGTGCTGCTGCTGACGGACATCAACTCGCGCATTCCGGTGATGGGCGATGCTTCCCACGAACACGCGATACTCGCCGGGAACAATACAGGCTACGCCGAGATGCAGCATCTTCCTGCGGATTCCGGCATCGCCGTGGGCGAGAAAATCGTGACTGCCGACGATGGCCAGTTTTTCCCGGCGGGGATTCCGGTCGGCGTGGTGGTGGGCGTGACGGAAGAAGCGGTGCAGGTGCGTCCGTTCGTGGATTGGGGCAAGCTCGAATACGTGACGGTGGCGGAGGCGGTGCAATCCGCTGTTCCGGTTCCCGTGCCAGCGGCGGAAACATCGGCGGCCACGCCCGCCGCGCCCGTTGCCCCGGCTGCCGTTGTGGCTCCGGCCAAGGCTGCTCCAGTTGTTAAAGCGGCTCCGGTCAAGGTGGTTCCGGTAGCTCCTGCGGCTAAAGTGTCTGCTCCCTCACCCACAATAAACCCACCCGCGCCGCAACATTAAGATTGTTTATGATAAGGATTGTCATCCACGCGAGTTTATATCCCCGCGAAGGCGGGGGGGGGTCCAGGGCTACAGAACAGGTCTTGGCCATAGATCCCCGGACAGGCCGGGGATGACAGTGCAAATAAATACAGACATTTAAGATGATCGGATTCTGGACACGCGCGGATAGCTGGGGGCGGAAGATTACGCCGGGCGGGCTGGCCATGCTGCTGGTCGTCCTCGGTGCGGTGAACACCTGGCTGCCGGGATTTTCGGCTATCGTGCCGCTGTTCTCCGTGATGGCCGTGTATTACTGGGCGATCTGCTGGCCGGAGGCGATGCCGCGCTGGTTCGTGTTTTTCCTGGGGCTGTTCCAGGACATCACCTATAACACGCCGCCGGGGATAAGCTCGCTGCTGCTGCTCATCCTGCTGTGGGTGGTGACCAGCCAGCGGCGGCATCTGCTGAAGGAGCCGTTCATCATCCTGTGGCTGATGTTCGCGCTTTCCGTGGCGGGATACGGCGCGGCTGACTGGCTGCTGAGTTCCCTCTGGTACAAGCATCTTTTCCTGGACGATGCGGTATGGATTAGGCTGCTGCTTTCTGTTATGGTCTACCCGTGCGTACACACGCTGTTCACGGGTGTGCACGTGTCTATCATGCGGAAACAGGCTGAAACCCGCCGCCATGCGGAATGAAACTCTGAAATCCCAGCACTTCACACGCCGCGCATTACTGGTCGCGGGCGGGCAGTTGCTCATGCTTTCCGCGCTGGGCGGACGGCTTTATTACCTTCAGGTGGTGGAATCCGATAAATACCAGACGATGGCGAACGGCAACCGCGTCCGGGTGTTCCCGACGCTTCCCAAGCGCGGCAGGCTGCTCGATCATCAGGGGAAAATTATCGCGGAAGGCCACCGACGCTATCAGGTGCTGTTCGAGCCGCTCACCCTGCGGGGGGCGGATACGGTGCTGAAAAAAACCGCCGCCATGCTGGAAATGGATATGAACGGGCAGCAGGCGTTGCTGAAGAAGCTCGCCAAGCTGCATTTCGGCGAGGCGTTGCTGGTGCAGGATTTCGTGCCGTGGGACAAGGTGACGAAAGTGGAGGTGGAGGCCTACGCGCTGCCGGGCATCCGTGTCACCAAGCCGGAGGTGCGCTATTATCCGGAAGGGGCGGTCATGGGGCATCTTACCGGTTATGTCGGGATGCCGGACGAGAACGATAAACTCGACGAGGCACTGCTGCATTATCCGGAATTCCGCATCGGAAAAACCGGGCTGGAGGAGCGGCTGGAGGAGCGGCTGCGCGGCAAGCCGGGGCTGCGCCAGGTGGAGGTGGACGCGCGCGGCGCATATGTGCGGGAACTCAGCATTGACCGGGGGCGGAGCGGCGAAGATGTCACGCTGACCATTGATCTCGATATGCAGCGTTTTATGGTGGAGCAGCTTTCCGGCAAGGGCGGGCTGATGAAGGAGGGCGGCTCGGCGGTGCTGCTGGATGTGACCAACGGGCACGTGCTTGCGATGGCCTCCGTGCCGGGCTACGACCCCAACCAGTTCGTGCGCGGCATCAAGCAGAATTACTGGGATCAGCTGATTAACGACCCCGACGTTCCGCTCACCAACAAGCCGACTTCCTCGCCCTATCCGCCCGGCTCTACCTTCAAGACGATGACGGCACTGGCGGCACTTCATACCGGCACGGCGACTGAAGACACGTCCTTTTTCTGCCCCGGATTTTTCCAGATGGGCGATCGCGTGTTCCACTGCTGGAATCGCAACGGGCACGGCACGGTGAATATGCCGGAAGCGATCATGTATTCCTGCAACGTGTATTTTTTCAACATCGCCAAGCGGCTGGGGGTAGACCCCATGATGGAAATGGCGCGGCAGTTCGGCCTCGGCGCGCCGACGGGCATCGAGCTTCCCGGCGAGAAATCCGGGCTTCTGCCAACGCGGGAGTGGAAGCGGAAAACCCTGGGCAAGCCGTGGGTGATGGGCGAGAGCCTGAACGCCGCCATCGGCCAGGGTTATACGCTTGAAACGCCGCTCCAGCTTGCCGTGCAGGCGGCGCGGATCGCCACGGGCGGCAGGAAGATTATCCCCACGCTGATCGCGGATGCGGGGCTGGAGAGCTACGACCTCGTGCAGATGGATAGTGGCGAGAAGGTGCTCCTCCCCGGCAAGCAGCGCGAGTTCGGGCAGGTTGATATTGACCCGGAGCATATCCGCATCGTGCAGAAGGGGATGCGGATGGTGGTGAACGATCCGCGCGGCGGTGTTTATCCCCTGCACCTCGCCGATCCGCAATATATGTTCGCGGGGAAAACGGGCACGTCGCAGGTGCTCAGCAACAAGACCTTCAAATACGTTCCCACCATGAAAACAGAAAGGTTCCATGCGCTGTTCATCGGCTACGCCCCGGTGCACGATCCGCGCTATGCGATTTCGGTGGTCATCGAGCACGGCGGCTACGGCTCCGGCATCGCCGCGCCCATCGCCCGCGCGATTCTGCTCAAGGCGCAGCAGGATCAGGTGGGGGTGTAGGTAATGGATATGTTCAATGAACATTTTTTCTTGACAAGTAATGTCCATTGGCACTATAAATAACCATGCACACTGTGATTGAAACGAAAGTTTTTCTACGACAGGTGGAGAAACTTCTGTCACCTGAAGAAAAAGACGAACTTCTGGAATATCTTGCCGCCCATCCAGTTGCCGGTGATATTATTCAGGGAACGGGTGGCATACGCAAAATCCGCTGGGCACTCGCAGGTCGTGGAAAGCGAGGGGGTGCGCGGGTGATTCACTTCTATCACAACGAGCATTTTCCACTGGTGGTTATGGCCATATATGCCAAAAATGAAAAAGATGACTTGACCAGAGATGAAGCTGTTGCACTGGGTAAGTATGCCAGAGAGTATGTTGCAACATATAGAAAAAGGAGACACTGATGGGACGCGTATTTGACGATTTGAAACAAGGTTTCGAGGAAGCCATTGCACACGCGAAGGGCGAGAAAACGCAAGTGCGGGTGCATCATTTTCCTACGCCGGAAACTGTGGATGTGAAGGCCGCGCGCAAGAAACTCCATATGACACAGAAGGATTTTGCTTCCGCGTTTGGCATCAGTCTGGATACGATCCGCAACTGGGAAACCGGGCGGCGTGATCCGGAGGGGCCTGCACGTGTGCTGATTACGCTTATCGAACGCAATCCTCAAGCCGTGCTCGACGTGCTGCATGGGTAAGTATTTTTTGTACCCCCGGAATTAACTTGACTCCCCCTATTTGTGGGTGTACATTTATTATGGAAATCACCTACGATACTACCAAGGACGAGGCCAATATAGCCAAGCATGGCGTAAGTCTGGCGGAGGCGGAGAACTTCGATTGGAGGAACGCGCAGTTTACCATAGATTCCCGGCAGGATTATGGAGAGGCGCGTACCGTAGCTGTAGGAAATCTGCGTAACTGCCTCCATGTGCTGGTCTATACCCAGCGCAAAGGTGAATTTCGTATCATCAGTTTAAGAAAAGCCAATGAGCGTGAAAGGAGGCGTTATGAGCAGAAAAAAGAAATATAGGGGTACGGTTGAGGAGGATAATATTGATGAACTGCCGGAATCCTTCTGGGAAAATGCTGAACCAGGACATATTTTTCTCCCGAAAATTCTCGGCAAGGAAAATGCCGAAAAACTGATGAGCGGCAAGGTAGGCCGCCCCCGCGCACTTGATCCTAAACAGCCGGTTAAACTTCGGCTGGATAGCGATGTACTGGCTTTCTTGCGTTCGACCGGTAAAGGCTGGCAGACGCGGGTGAACAAGGCACTGCGCGAGCTTATGGAAAAAGGCGCATTGTAAGCATCATGCCACGAAGCTACAGCAGTTCCGCCCGCAAGGACGATCTCGTCATTCTCCGCAAGGTTCAGGGGTTGCCCTGGGGATTTCTGGGGATGATGACGGCTATTGCCTGTTTTGGATTCCTGATGCTTTATTCCGTGGCGCAGGGGAATTTCGACCCGTGGGCTTCCCGGCAGATGGTGCGCTTCGCCATCGCCATTCCACTGATGCTGGTGGTGGCGGTGATGGATATTCGGCTGTGGTATCAGTATGCCTGGCTAGCATTCCTCGCGGGGGCGGGGCTGCTGGTGCTGACGCTCATCATGGGGAAAATCGGCGGGCTGGGGGCGCAGCGGTGGCTTTCCATCGGCGGCCTGCAGTTCCAGCCTGCGGAAGTGGCGAAAATCGGACTGGCACTGGCTATCGCGCGCTATTACCACCGCATCCATCCGGAGAATGTGGGGCGGCTGCGCACCCTCATCGTGCCCGGCCTACTGATTGCGGTGACGGCAGCACTGGTGCTGAAACAACCGAACCTCGGCATGGCACTCATCATCATTTCCTCCGGCGGCATCACGCTGTTTTTAAGCGGCGTGAGCTGGAAAAAATTTGCGGTGGCGGGGGTGCTGGCGGTGGCCGCGCTGCCGCTGGTGTGGAGCCATATGCACGGCTACCAGAAACAGCGGGTGCTGACTTTCCTCAATCCCTCAAGCGATCCGCTCGGCGCGGGGTATAACATCATCCAGTCGGAAATCGCGATCGGCTCCGGCGGGTTCTGGGGCAAGGGTTTCCTGAAGGGCACACAGAGCCAGCTCAGCTTCATTCCGGAGAAACATACGGATTTCATCTTCTCCACCGTGGCGGAGGAATGGGGCTTCGTGGGCGGGCTGGCGGTGATTATCATGTATGGCGCGCTGGTGATAAGCGGGCTGTTCATCGCCATGCGCAGCCACAGTATGTTCGGGCGATTGCTCGCCGCCGGGCTGATGGCGCAGATGTTCATGCACGTATTCATCAATATCGGCATGGTGATGGGAATGCTGCCGGTGGTGGGCGTGCCGCTGCCGCTGCTCTCCTACGGCGGAACCAGTTTAATCAGCACGGTGGTGGGACTGGGATTTATTCTGAATGTGCATATCCACCGGGATATGAAGTTCAGTTAGGGCTTGCAGATGTGTACCTTATGTGGTACACATTAAGAGATGGGTTATGGGAAAGGTATTAAAAATTCTTCCTGCCCAATTTTTTCGGACCACTGCGGGCAATGAACCTGTCCGTGAATGGTTCAAGGAATTGGATAGGGAAGACCGTTTTATCGTGGGTGATGCCGTGTGTACGGTTGAGTACGGCTGGCCTGTTGGAATGCCGGTGTGCCGATCGCTTGCGGGGTACAAAGACCTGTGGGAAGTTCGCGCTACAATAACGCATGGCCGGATTGCGCGGGTCATTTTTTATGTAAAGAATGGCGAAATGATCCTGTTGCATGGCTTTATAAAGAAAACCCGAAAAACACCGCAAAGTGATTTGGATATAGCAGTAAAACGCAAGAAGGAGCATGAGAAACATGGCTAAAAACCCACATACAGGCTCATTTTTTGATGATTTCCTGAAAGCAGAGGGCATCTATGAAGCCTGTACCGCTGCCGCTTTGAAAAAAGTGCTGGCATGGCAAATCGAGCAGGAAATGGAAAAGAAACACATTACCAAAACGGCGATGGCAAGCCGCATGAAAACCAGCCGTTCGCAGCTCGACAGATTGCTTGATCCCGAAAAAACGGGTGTATCCCTGGAAACCATGCAGCGCGCGGCGGCGGTAGTCGGGCGGGAGTTGCGAGTGGAGTTGATTTAGGTTTGCTTTCCAGAAAATAAATCACGGACATCCACTTCCAGTGCCACCGCCAGCCGATACAGTGCCTCCAGCTCCATCTGATACTTGCCGAGTTCGTAGTAATCCAGCCGTTTTACGGAAATACCCGTTTGCCGTGAAAGTTTGGTAAGGGGAAGCCTGCGGTTGGTGCGCAGGCGGCGGATGTTCAAGCCGATGGTTTTCTGGAGCGTTCTTAAATCCTGTGTGCGTGCTTCTGGCATGGTGATTCTCCCTTCCGGTTGGTGTTGTCAGGAGCTTAGAACCACGTCAAATGCGTGTGGGCTTATTCCCTGCAAGCAGGTGTTGTATTCACCCGCTCCCGACAGAAGGGATTGCGCTCTGTTGTCATGCCGTCTTTATGACGGCATCCGGACCCCGTCATAAAGACGGGGTGACAAAGCACAAAAACCCCTCTGCGGGAGGGAAGTCCGATTTGAGCGGTTCTAAGCACCTGCAGGCACTCTACCATAACAGCGGCGGAATACAAGCCGCCCCTTGAAACTGCTGAAATACCACCTATATCCATGACAGAATGACGTAATCCGTCATGCCCTGAATTTGCGAAGCAAATTCTAGGAGCATCCATCTCGCCACCAATTCGTTGCACAATGGATCGCCCTAGAATCGCTATGCGATTCAGGCGATGACGTATAAATGAAAAGGAAAAAAATATGCCAGCCCACGCACACGCAACGCTCGCTACCCCCGAAACGCACAAGTTCGATGCGGAGGTGGATAAGATTTTCCATCTCGTCATCCATGCGCTGTATGAGAAGAAGGATATTTTCCTGCGCGAGCTGATTTCCAACGCGTCGGATGCCTGCGACAAGCTCCGCTACAAGGCGATTTCCAAGCCGGAGCTGATCGCGGATAACCCCCATTTCCGCATCACCCTTCAAGCCGATGCCGAGGCGAAAACCCTCACCATTTCCGATAACGGCACGGGCATGACGAAGCAGGAGCTGGTGGATAATCTGGGAACCATTGCGCGTTCCGGCACGCAGAATTTCATCAAGCGTATGACGGGCGATTCTAAAAAAGACGCGCAGCTTATCGGCCAGTTCGGTGTGGGTTTTTATTCCAGCTTCATGGTGGCGAATAACGTGCGCGTGATTTCCCGCGCGGCGGGGCAGAAGAAAACGCACATCTGGGAATCCGAGGGCAAAAACTCCTACACCGTGCGCGAGGCCGAGGAAATCCGCCCGGAACGCGGAACCACCATCATCCTCGAAATGCAGGACGACGCGCTGGAATTCCTGGATCGCTACCGGCTGGAGCACATCGTGCAGACCTATTCCAACCATATCGGCTTCGATATTTTCCTGGCGAATAAAGACGGCACGGAAATCAAGCTGAACGAGGGAACCGCCCTGTGGCAGAAGCCGAAATCCGAAATCGCGCCGGAGCAATATACCGAGTTCTACCGCGCCATCAGCCACCTGACGCAGGACGAGCCGTGGCTCACGCTGCATACCAAAGCGGAGGGGCAAATTTCCTACACCAGCCTGCTGTTCGTGCCCTCCGCCAAGCCGTTCAATCTGTATCATCCGGACAGGCTCACCGAGGTGAAGCTCTACATCAAGCGCGTGTTCATCGCGGATAACGCGCTGGAGATTATCCCGCGCTGGCTGCGGTTTCTGCGTGGCGTGGTGGATGCGGAAGACCTGCCGCTCAACATCAGTCGGGAGACGATTCAAAACAATCGAACAGTGTTCAAAATCCGCCAGTCACTCATTAAAAAGGTGCTCGCGGAGCTTGGAAAAAAATCGGAATCCGAGCCGGAAAATTACGAAAAATTCTGGGCGAATTTCGGCGCGGTTATCAAGGAAGGATTGTGCGACCAGTTCGAGCGGCGCGACGATGTGCTGGAAATCTGCCGCTTCCGCAGCACCGCTTCCGGCGATAAAACCACCAGCCTGAAAGATTACGCAGTGCGGATGAAGCCGGAGCAAAAGGCCATTTATTTCATCACCGGCGAGGCGGATTCCATCGCCAGCAGCCCGCAGCTTGAGGGCTTCAAAAAGCGCGGCATCGAGGTGCTGCTGCTCACCGATAGCGTGGATCAGTTCTGGGTGAACGTGCTGCACAGCTATAAGGAAATTGACCTCAAATCCGTGACGCAGACGGATGGCACGGCGTTTGCCGAGAAGCCGGAGCAGGGCGATGCGGCGGAGCAGGCCGCGCCGGAAACCGCCGAACCCGCGCATATCGGCGCGCATAACGCGGGCGAGCTGCTGGTGTTTATCCTCAACACGCTGGGCGATGCCGCCGTGCGCGATGTGCGCACCACGCGGATTCTCACGGAAAGCCCGGTGTGCCTGAGCGTGCCGGAAGGGGGCATGGACATCCGCCTGGAACGCTTCATGTACGAGAACAAACAGCTTGCGAAAATCTCCCCGAAAATCCTGCAGGTGAATCCGGAGCACCCCATCATCCTGAAAATGGCGGACGACCTCGCGGCAGGCGCGGACAAGGCGAAACTCGCCGACACCGCACATCTGCTGTTTGCCATCGCCAACGTCGCTGCGGGTGAGCCGATTCCGGATATTGCGGGGTTTACGCGGCGGATGAATGGGTTGCTTGGCGGGTAACTGTCACCCCGGCCAGTTTTTCCTTATGAAGGGCTGGCCGGGGTCTGGTTTTGTAGACCGGATGCCGTCATACGACGGCACGACAGGTTTTGTCATTCCCGCGAAAGCGGGAATGACGGGTTGTTGAAATCAGGACAGTAGCCCCCCCAATATTCCCGGTTGCAGGATGCGCCTCGGTGGGGTATGGCTGTTAGCGGGGAGATGGCTATGCCACTATTGCGCTATGCGGAAAGACCGGGCACGGCGGGCAATGATGCGCTCGCGGGAACTTTGCGCGTCGTCCTTTTCGGCGAAGGCGGCAACGATACGCTCTCCCCAGCCCCCGATCAGCATAATGTGTTCCTCATCGGCGGCTCCGGTAATGATACCTATAATGTTCCGGCAGGGAGTTCGGCGGTAATTGCCGATCTTGGCAATTCTTTCGGCGATAAGGCCAACCTGCTGGGTATGTTCTTCGGGGATACGGAATTCGCCATTGTTGATGGCAGGCATCTGCTGGTGTCCGACACGGTATCGGCGATGAAGGTACTGATACTGAACTGGCTCGACCCGTTAAGCAGGATCGAAACCATCCGGCTTGCGGATACCACCCTCAGCCCTGCGACGCTCGCCGCAAGCATCGGGAACAACCCGAACTTCCTCGGCA
>JAHFPR010000191.1 GCA_023269645.1 Alphaproteobacteria bacterium
TGACGCTTGCGAAACTCAAAGCCATTGTCGGCGCGGGAGGATTCATCGAAAACCCGCAGGATATGGCCGCCTACACCACCCCCTGGCGCGGCGCAAAAGCAGGGCATTCGCCGCTTGCGCTGTTCCCGCAATCCACGCAGCAGGTGGTGGAAATCGTGAAAATCTGCGCGGCGGCGCGGCTTCCCCTCGTGCCGCAAGGGGGGAATACGGGGCTTGCGGGCGGCGCGTCCGTGCATGGGGAAATCCTGGTGAATCTCTCGCATATGAACCGCATCCGCGTGGTGGACACGCTGGGCTACACCATCACGACGGAGGCGGGCTGCATCCTCGCCAGGCTGCAGGCGGAAGCGAAGAAGCATCATCGCCTGTTCCCCCTCAGCATGGGGTCGGAGGGAAGCTGCCAGATTGGCGGGAATATCGCCACCAATGCGGGCGGCACGAATGTTCTGCATTATGGGAACACGCGCGATCTCGTGCTTGGAATTGAGGCTGTGCTGCCGGATGGAAGCCTGTTCCAGGGCGTAAAATCCCTGCGCAAGGATAATGCGGGCTATGATCTGAAGCAGCTTTTCATCGGTTCGGAGGGAACGCTGGGAATCATCACGGCGGCCACGCTGAAGCTGTTTCCCCTTCCCGCGCAGGTGGAAACCGCGTTCCTTGCGATTCCCGACGCGCAGGCCGCACTGGAATTGCTGGCACTGTTCCGCGAGCATTCCGGCGACCGCATCACCGCGTTTGAGTATATCTCCGAACCCGCACTGGCACTTGTGGTCGCGCACCTTCCCGGTGCGCGCAGGCCGCTGGATACCGCCGCGCCAGCCTATCTTCTGGTGGAACTTTCCACGGCGGAGGAAAGCGACACGCTGCGGACGCTCACGGAACATCTGCTGACACGCGGAATGGAACGCGGCTGGATTACCGACGGTGCGCTGGCCACCTCGCTTGCGCAGGCAAAGGAGTTCTGGCATCTGCGCGAGAGCATTTCGGAAGCCGCGCGCCATGCCGGGCACGGCATACATTTTGATATTTCCGTGCCGATCACACGCATTCCGGATTTTCTTTCCGCCTGCGATCCGGCGGTTCTTCAGGCCGCACCGCAAGCAACGCTCGTCACGTTCGGCCATCTGGGGGACGGCAACCTGCATTATAATATGACGCTGCCGCAATCGGATATTTCACTAGAGAAAAATACAATAAAAACAATAGTTTATAGCAAATTACTACAGTTAAACGGAAGCATCACCGCCGAGCACGGCATTGGTACGCTGCGGCGGGATGACCTGGTACACATCAAGCCTGCCGCCGATCTTACGCTGATGCGCACACTCAAACGCGCGCTCGATCCCTTGGGCATCCTGAACCCCGGAAAAGTGCTTTAGCCCCCGAAACGCCCTCACCCCAATTTTTATCCTATTATGCGATTATAAAAATATCGCATTATAGTAGTGCGTTATAACACTTGAGAATTTACGTTTTTTACATAAATGACCACTTTCTACAAGCAAGTCTCGTGCCAATATTTTTCTTTGCAGGCCAGTCCTTGATTTGGCAGGAATTGGCGATATTTCTGCATTTTTCAGGTGCAATGCAGCAAAGTTTATGCTAGCTTTTTTAATACCTGCTTGGAAGAGCAGCGATGTTTTTTAAACCCACTGGGAATCCGGATTTCGTTAATGCGGGCAAGCGTTTGCAATGGGGATTCCGGGTTCCCGACAACTCAAAGAAAGGAGTCTTCTATGTCCGTTATGGCGCACCTTGATGTTCTGCAGAAGAAACACGATCTCTTAGGCAAGCAGATCGAACAGGCATATGCCCATCATGCGTCGGATATGGAGTTGCATCGCCTCAAGAAGGAGAAGTTGCGGCTGAAGGATGAAATCCAGATTTTCCAGTTCCAACTGGAAGATGCCGCTTGAATCCAGGCGCAGCGCAATTTCTGGCCGGGAAAGGGGTTCGTTCTGAACCCCTTTCTTTTTGCTATTTTTCTGATGCCTCGTATACACCATCCCAATTTTCCGGCGGCGGGTTCTTCCGGAAATACGCGATGCGCGATGCATAAAGCTCCAGCAACACATTAACATCAGCATTAATTTTATCTTTCAATACACTGCATTCCTTCAGTTTTTCATCCGATTTATCCCACGCCTGATTGCGGTAATGCGCCAGCATTTCTACGAACGAAGCACGGAACTGGAAGAAAAATCTTTCCCGCGCTATCTCCTCGCCGCCCAGCAGCGCATACACCCTCACCGCGCGGCTTTTGCCTTTAACGCGGATGCGATCCAGCTCCAGCGTGGCGTAGTTGGGGATTTTCATCTGCGTTCCCTCGCCGATGAGGACAGGTACGCCGTAAGTTTTGCTCTGGCCTTCGAGGCGCGATGCGAGGTTCACGTCATCCCCCAGCACGGAATAATCAAAACGCTGGTCGGAACCCATGTTGCCTACGCAGCACATCCCCGTATTGAGACCGATGCCGATAGCGATAGGAGCCTCCCGCCCGGCATTGAATTGATCCAGTGCTTTCAGCATGGCGAGCGCGGCATCGGCGGCATGGGCAGCGTGCTCTGCATCGTCGAGTGGCGCGTTCCAGAACGCCATCACGCAATCGCCCATGTATTTATCAATCGTGCCCTGATGCTGCAAAATCACTTCCGTCATCGGGGTAAGGTAGCGGTTGATGAACACGGTGAGTGCCTCGGCATCCATCGTTTCCGCTACGGAAGTGAAGCCGCGTATATCGCAGAACAGCACGGTCAGTTCCTTCATTTCCCCGCCGAGCTTGAGCTGTTCCGGATGCGCCGAAAGCTGGTTTAATAGAACAGGTGACATATACTGGCTAAACGCCTTTCTTATATGAATTCTTTCACGTTCAGTTGCCACAAACCGACTAAGCGATCCGGAAAGATAAAGGAAAATAACAGCGATGCCGGGCGTGACAGGATCCACCAGCAGCCGGTAATGCAGGAACGCATACCAGGAGAAAAAGCCCGCCAGTGCCAGCGTACCGAACGTGAACAGTGCACCCCACAGCGCGGGCAGTTTCGCCATCACCGCGATGAGCACAATCCCCACCACCAGCACCAGTATATCTTCCGCACCCATCACCCAATCGGGGCGGAGGAGAAATTCACCCACCAGCATCTGCTCGATTGCCTGCGCATGAACCTCCACGCCATTCGTGGCCTGATCAAGCGGGGTCGCGCGCACATCTTTCAGCCCCGCCGCACTGGTTCCCATCAGGATAATATTTCCCTGCACCTGCGCCGGGTCGAAATCCGGCTCCAGCACTTTCCAGGCGGGAATATACCGCTCCGGAACATAGCGCGTATAGTAAATCCAGAAGCTGCCGTCCGCGCCGGTGGGGATTTCAAGCCTGCCGACTTTCACGGCGATAATGCCCGTATGCGCGCCGAAATCCTCCTCCCCGCTTGCCCCCGCCGATTTCAGGATATAGCTGGAAGCACCCTGCGCCACGCGCAACGCCTCCGCCGAAAGCGTAGGATAAAACTGCCCCTCCACCACTCCGGCGAGCGGCATCCGGCGGAGAATGCCATCCCGGTCGGGAAAACTGTTCAGCGCGCCGTTGCCCGCCGCCGCAGATTCCAGCCCCGGCAAAGTCACCACCGCACCCTTGAACTGCATCAGGAACAGGCGCGGATCAGCACCCGCGTAAGAAAAACCCACCTTCACCTGTGGCAACGACGGACGCTTTTCATCCAACAGCACGAAACTCGTCACCGATTTCGCCGCGTGGATCGCCTCCGCAAACACGGCATCGTGATCGGGAATCTGCTCCAGCAGATAGCCGAGTTCCTGGGTTTTTCCCCATTGGTTGAGCACACTCCTCGGCGTGGTGTGATCGGCCTCCGCGAACACCACGTCCCACGCGATTGCCGCCGCACCCATCGTGTTCAGCCGATTTACCAGTGCCGCAAGCCGTGTGCGCGGCCACGGCCATTGCCCAAGGCGGCGCAGGCTTTCCTCGTCGAAATCCACGATTTTCACCGGCTGCGGAGTATAGTCGCGTGGATGGCGGGCGATAAACCGATCAAACACCTGCCATTGCAGTTGCCGGAC
>JAHFPR010000033.1:0-8516 GCA_023269645.1 Alphaproteobacteria bacterium
GCGGGAGAGGCAGTTAAAATTCGCTGCGACCAGGAATGGCGGTTTCCGAGAACCGGAGCGGAGCGTACTTATATAGTCATACCCGATAAAAATCTTACATTTTTATCGGGTATGACTATGAGGTACGTGAAGAGCATCCGGACTGCGTCCGCCGAATCCTCGGCGTAGGCGGACGCAGTAGAATTTACACTGCAACCTACCGCACCAATCCCCCCGCGCGCTGCAGGGCGACGGTGAGCATCGGCAGGCTGATTTTTTCCTGTTTCGCCAGATCGTTCAGGAAGCTGTCATAGCGTTCCAGTGCCTTCGTATTTTCCTTTTCCCAGGCTTCCATCGCATCCGCCTTTTTATTCCCCGCGCGGGTGACTTCGGCGGTGAGACGCATCTGGTGATCGAACAGGGCTTCCAGCATGGTCTGCACGGAAAGATTATCCCAGTAGGAATGTGACCACAGCATCATCGCCTGCTCGCGCAGCCAATCCAGCCGCAGGCGTGTGCCAAGCCGGTAATACACTTCGCCGAGCGTCCGGATGGGCAACTTGCTTCCGCCCGCCACGTGCACAATATCGCAGGCCGAGGCGAGCGTATCCAGGTTCACGATTTTCGCGGCGAGTGTTTTCGGCGCGCCCGCTTTAACATACTGGGCGAGACGTGCATCCCGCGCTTCCTTCATGCCGGGGGGAAGGATGGCATCGAGTTCCCGCTCCAGCTCTGCGATGCCTGGGGCGAAAGCCGCCACCAGCGCGCCCGTATCCAGCGGATGCGGAGAGTTCCGCAGGAACCAGGAGATGGCGCGCTCCGTCATGCGGCGGATGTCGAGGAACAGCCTGGTCTGCACGTTGGCGGGGATTTTCGCCTCCGCACTCTCGATGCCCGCCCACAATTCGCGCAGGCGGAAAGCATCCCGCACGATGGTATAGGCACGTGCCACATCGCAGCCCTTCATGCCGGTATCTTCCGTCAGCCGATAGAAGAAGGTGCAGCCCATGCGGTTGACGATGGAGTTGGCGACCGAGGTGGCCACGATTTCCCGGCGCAGCGGGTGCTGTTCGATTTCCTCACGGAAGCGTTCACGCAGCGCGGCGGGGAAATAGAGCAGCAGGTCGGAGAGGAAATGCGCGTCGTCCGGCAGGTTGGTCTGGATGAGGTTGTCGTAGGCGTAGATTTTGCTGTAGGCGAGGGTGACGGCGAGTTCCGGCCTGGTCAGCCCACGATGCTGCACCTGCCGCTCGGCGAGTTCCTCGTCCGTGGGGAGGTATTCGATGGCACGGTCGAGCAGTTTCTTCTCCTCCAGCATCCGCATCAGGCGGGTGTTGGATTCCAGGATCATGTAGCCGCGCTGCTCAGCGATGGTGATGACCTGCGTCTGCAGGAAGTTATCGCGCAGCACGAGCGCGGCCACATCGTCCGTCATTTCCGCGAGGAGTGTGTTGCGCTGCTCCAGCGGGAGCTTGCCCTTTTCCATCGCGCTTTTGAGGGCGATCTTGATGTTCACCTCGTGATCCGAGCAATCCACCCCGGCGGAATTATCAATGGCATCCGTGTTGATTTTGCCGCCGGTCTGCGCATATTCGATGCGTCCGCGCTGGGTGAAGCCGAGGTTGCCGCCCTCGCCGATCACGCGGCAGCGGAGTTCGCCACCGTTCACGCGCAGCGCGTCGTTGGCACGGTCGCCCACTTCCTCGTTGCGCTCGGAAGCCGCCTTCGCATATGTCCCGATGCCGCCATTCCACAGCAGATCCACGGGCGCGAGCAGCAGCACACGGATGAGTTCGTCCGGTGAAAGTTTATCCTTCGTAATGCCGAAACGCTCCCGCACCTGCTTGCTTAAGGGGATGGATTTCAGCGAGCGCGCGAACACCCCGCCACCTTCGGAAATCAGCTTCGGATTGTAATCCTCCCAGCTTGAACGGGGCAGCGCGAACATCCGCGTGCGTTCCTTGAACGAGGCTGCCGCGTCCGGATTCGGATCGAGGAAAATATGCTGGTGGTTGAAGGCGGCCAGCAGCGCGATATGCTTTGAAAGCAGCATTCCGTTGCCGAACACGTCGCCGCTCATATCGCCGATGCCGACCACGGTGAAATCCTCGCGGGCGATGTCCACCTGCAATTCCGCGAAATGCCGCTCCACGGAAATCCACGCGCCGCGCGCGGTAATCGCCATTTCCTTGTGGTCATAGCCCGCCGAGCCGCCCGACGCGAACGCATCGTCCAGCCAGAAGCCGTATTCCCGCGCGATGCCGTTGGCGATGTCGGAGAAGCTCGCCGTGCCTTTATCCGCCGCCACCACCAGATACGGGTCGTCGCCATCGTGCCGCACCACGCGCGCGGGCGGGGTCACGTCGCCCTTTACGATATTATCCGTAAGGTCGAGCAGTCCGCGCAGGAAGGTGCGGTAAGCCGCCTTGCCCTGTTCCAGCACCGCCTCGCGCCCGCCTTCCACCGGACGTTTCACCACGAATCCGCCCTTGGAGCCGACCGGCACGATCACCGCGTTTTTCACCATCTGCGCTTTCACGAGGCCGAGCACTTCGGTGCGAAAATCCTCCAGCCTGTCCGACCAGCGCAGCCCCCCGCGCGCGACTTTTCCGCCGCGCAAATGCACACCCTCCACCTCCGGCGCATACACGAAAATCTCCGCGTAAGGCTTGGGCAACGGCAGGTTCGGAACCTTGCCGGAATCGAGCTTGAAGGAGAGGTACGGCTTGTGCGCGCCACCTTCGATAACCTGGAAAAAATTGGTGCGCAGCGTGGCGAGGATGGTATCCTGGAACTGCCGGATGACCCTATCCTCCGCGATGTTTTTCACAGTAGCAAGAAGCTGCGCGATAGAAGCAACTGCCACATTCTGCCGCTCCTCGCGTTCCTTTTCTTTAAGCGCGGGCGAAAAGCGCGCCTGGAACAGTTCCGCCAGCAGCCCCGCCACCGCCGGATAACGCGCGATAACGGCAGCGTTGAACATATGGGAATAGGGATAGGAAGTCTGGACGGCATAGCGGCTGAACGCGCGCAGCATCATCGCATCCCGCCATTTCAGATGGGCGTTCAGAATCAATTTGTTGAAGCCGTCATCCTCGATATTCCGATGCCAGATATTAAACAGTGCCTCCTCGAATTCCGGCTTCACCCCAGCGAACGAGGCGAGCTTCACGCCGTTCCCCTGCCCGCTATCGCACTGAAGACGCAGGCGGAAATGGTGCACCCACACCCCTTGCTTCTGGTGAGATGGGGTAATGAAATAGGTACGTTCATCAATGCCCCGGAATCCCATGTTTTCCAATATTGGCAGCACTTCCGAGAGTGCCACCTGGCTTGCCGGATGGTAGAGTTTCAGGTGGAAATCCTGTTCCTCCTCGTTGGCGTGCTGGTAGAGATCGAGGCTTAAATCATTGCGGTGGTAGGCTTCTTCGATCTTGAAAATATCCCGCACCGTGCCGCCGAAATGGTACGTGTTGCGGAAGGCTTCGGGGAAAGCATCCACATAGCGGAGGAAAAGCTGCTCCCCCGCGCGCTCCTCATGCACCTGCACAAGCGTGTCGCGCAGGCCTTTCGCCCAACCGATGCTGGCCTCTTCAAGCTGCTCCTCGACGTGGGCGAGGTCGGGTTCCGGGAGTGCTTCTCCCTGGAAGCGAATAAAATAATGGATGCGCGCGAGGGCAGATTCCGATACCTGCGTATAATATTCCGTCATCTCGCCGCCGAAGGCTTTTTCCAGAATCGCCTGCATTTTCTCGCGGAGCTGGGTGTTGAAGCGGTCGCGCGGCACGAACACGAGGCAGCTTACGAAGCGCGAAAACCTGTCGCGCCGCACGAACAACCGCGCCTGTGGACGCTCGCCAAGGCTCACGATTCCCATGCCGATGTGGAACAGATCCTCCTCCGTGCTTTGCAGCAGTTCATCGCGCGGATAGGTTTCGAGCACGGCGAGCAGTGCCTTACCGTTGTGGCTATCGGCAGGGAATCCGGAGCGGCGGATCACCGCCTCGATCTTGCGGCGGATGATGGGGATGCGCGTGGCACTCTGGTAATAAACGGAGGAAGTGAACAGCCCCAGCAGCCGATATTCGCCGACGATTTCGCCGTCCTCGTTATATTTCTTCACCCCGATATAATCCATCGGAACCGGGCGGTGCACCACAGATTTCCGGCTGGATTTGGTGATTTCGAGGAGGATTTTCTCCTTCCCGCGCGCAGCGGAGGAATGCTCCGGAACTTCCAGAATTCCCTGGGGCTGGGCTTCGTGGACATGGCCGCTTTCCTGCCCGGCGCGGAAGATGCCGAGATCGCACTTCGGATCGTAATGGAGTTTTTCACCGCCTTTTTCATCCACAAAATCATAATCGCGAACACCGAGAAACACGAAATTCTGCTCCAGCAGCCAGGCGAGAAACTGCCGCGTTTCCTCAATAGCGGGGAGCTTGAACGGCAGGGCTTTTTCGCCAAGCTCCCGGATGATTCCACGCACACGCGCTTCGATAGGATGCCAGTCCCCCACCGCGAGGGTGACGAAAAACAATGCGTTTCCGATGTCCCGCTCCAGCGCATCACGCTCCGTTTCGTCAGCAATGTGGCTGATCTGGAAATGCATGGAGGATTCCATCCTCCCGCCTTCCGGCAGGTCGGCATCGCGGTCGTGGAGCGTGGAAATGCGCCCGGATGCGTTCCGCGTGATTTTCAGAATGGGGTGCAGCACCTCGTAGATTTTATAGCGGTGGCGGGTGATTTCAGCGGTGACGGAATCCAGCAGGAACGGGCAATCCTCCATGCTCAGTTCCACGATGGTGCGGGGGGATTGCCAGCCATGTTCCTCCACCGTCGGATTGAACACGCGCGCCTTGCGGGGCATATCCTTGCTGCGCTCCAGGATGAAATTCCAGCTTCCGGCGGCGGCATGGTAAAGGAAGGTGGGCTTGGCTCCCGCCAGCATTTCGTAGGGCGCATGGAGGTAGAACTGGCGGATATAGGCTTCGAGCAGCGGATCGCTGCGGCGGTTTCCGGGAGAAAGCCCCGCCTCGACGATGCGATCAATCTGCGCCTGCGCCTTGCGTAAATGGGATGCGGGCATGGGAAATTCCGAAATCAGTTGACAAATCCCTTCAAACGCCAGACCTTATAGCGGCGAAAAACCCGCCTGTATAGCGGTTTTGCGTTGTGCATTGCACAATCTACTTGGCTATTCTATACTCCGTCATGCCCTGAATTTGCGAAGCAAATTCTAGGGGCATCCATCTTGCCCCGAACCCGTTGCAACATGGATCGCCCTAGAATCGCTACGCGATTCAGGCGATGACGATAATTACTCGAAAAAGGCTACTCCTCTATGGCGCATGAACATCTGACAGAGCCGCTGCTTGCCATCGCGCGGGAGGCCGGACGCATCATCATGGAATATTACGAAGGCTCCGTGGAAGTGCACCTGAAGGCGGATGCATCGCCGGTAACGGTGGCCGATCTCGCCGCCAATGATTACATCGTGCGGGAACTCAAGGTGCTCACCCCCAACCTGCCGATCGTATCGGAGGAAGACCACGAGCACCACGATGCCGGCATCACCAACTGGCACGGGGAGGATCTGAAGGAAACCGCCTTCTGGCTGGTGGATCCGCTGGACGGAACCAAGAGCTTCATCCGGCACACCGGCGAATTCACGGTGAATATCGGGCTGGTTTCCAAAGGCAAGCCGATGGTCGGCGTGGTGTATGCGCCGGTGGAGGGCGTCTGCTATTACACGGGCGATAACGGCAAGGCCTATAAAAAGGGCAAAACCGGCAAGGCGAAAATCATCGAGGCGCGCACGCCGGGGAAGGATGGGCTGGTGGTCGTCACCAGCCAGTCGCACAATTCCCCCAAAACGGATGCATATGTTGCGAAGCTGGGCAAGGTGAAGGAGCGGATTTCCTCCTCCAGTTCCATCAAGCTGTGCCTGATCGCGGAAGGCAAGGCGGATGTGTATCCGCGCCTCGGAACCACGATGGAGTGGGATACCGCCGCCGCACACGCCGTGCTGAACGCCGCCGGAGGCTCGCTCATCGGGCTGGACGGCGCACCGTTTGTTTATGCAAAAGATGGCTTCAAGAATCCGCATTTCGTGGCGAAAGGGCGGTAACAGAACTCTTTCCGTCAGTTATTAGCGATAGCGAATCAGGCATTATTGTGCTATAGGTAGCTAGGGATAAACTGGGGTTTTGTGTTTTATGACTATTCACGTTTTAACATCATCTATGCCTGTTGAGGGCGGTTTTTATACCGTTTCCCAAGCGGCCAAGCTATTAGAAATTCAGGGAGCACAAAAGATTTACGGCTGGTTGCGAGGCTACCCCAATTCCAAAGCGCAGCCCGTCATAAAGCGACAGTATGAACCACTTGATGAAAAAGAAGAGCTTGGCTTCCTTGATATGATGGAAGCCCGATTTATTAAATATTTTCGTGACCAGGGTGTCACCATGAATGCTATCCGGGTAGCTGCTGAAAATGCACGTAAAGAGATCCGACACCCACATCCTTTTGCAACGTCTATGAAGTTTATCAGTGACAGGAAAAGGATTTTTGCTCTTTCGCAAGAACAGACGGGTGATAAAAAACTGCTCGATCTGACTAGCAGAAATTTTGCTATGTATGATGTAATAGAAACCACGCTCCATAAAGGTGTGGAGTATGACCCGAATACGGCTACTGCCATAAAATGGTATCCTCGTTGCTCCGATTATCCAGAAATAGTGATTGACCCAAGAAGGGCATATGGGCAACCGATCATCGAAAAAGAGGGGGTTCCAACGGAAACACTTTATAGAGCATGGAGGGCAGAAGACGGAGGCGATGGAAGCTATGCTCGGGTGGCAGACGCATATGAAGTAGATGAGAAAATGGTCAGAAAAGCTGTTGAATTCGAGGTTTCTTTGGCGGCATGAAAGTCATTTTTGATGAGATGATTTCACCAAAAATACCAAAAGCCATAGAAGCCTTGGGAATAAAAGACAGTTGGGAGTATTGCAGCGTTCGCAATTTGTATCAAGGAATCGAAGATATTTCCTGGATTACTGATTTCTCTAGAAATAACGGCAATGTCATTATTTCCGGGGATGCCAATATACACAATAAGCCCCATCAGTTGCTAGCCTTGCATAACGCTGGATTAATTTCCTTTTTTATGGAGGGGCAATGGTGTAGCCAGCAGCTGCATACACAAGCGGCACATATAATAAAATGGTGGCCCGCCATAAAAAATCGTGCGGAGAAATCTGAAAAAGGAACAAGTTGGACTGTGCCTTTTAGATGGACGTTAAGCGAATTGGAACAAAAGAAAATACCGGAAAAACTGCTTTCTAAAGCAAAAAATGAGTGCTCATGAAACACAAAATCCACCTCGAAGAAGCCCTGAAAAGCAATGCCTGGCCGTTCAAGGAAGCGGCGCAGGTGCTGGAACGCTTCAAAAACGCGCCGCCCGCCAAGGGGTTCGTGCTGTTTGAAACGGGCTATGGCCCTTCCGGCCTGCCCCACATCGGAACATTCGCGGAGGTATTCCGCACCACGATGGTGCGCCAGGCCTTCCAGAAACTTTCCGACATCCCCACGCGGCTCTATGCGTTTTCAGACGATCTGGACGGCCTCCGCAAAGTGCCGGACAACATCCCGAACGCCGAGATGGTGGCCAAGCACCTGAACAAGCCGCTCACCTCCATCCCCGATCCGTTCGGCACGCATGAAAGCTACGGCGCGCATATGAACAACCGCCTGCGCCAGTTCCTTGATGCCTATGCTTTCGAGTATGAATTCAAAAGCTCCACGGAGTGCTACAAAAGCGGAATGTTCGACGCGGCACTGCTTTCCGTGTTGCGGAATTACGATGCGGTGATGGAGGTGATGCTCCCCACCCTGCGCGACGAGCGGCAGCAAAGCTACAGCCCGTTCCTCCCCATTGACCCCAAAACGGGTGAGGTGCTTCAGGTTTCCATGATCTCGCGCGATGAAAAGGCGGGCACGGCGGTGTTCAAACGCGAAGATGGCTCCAGCTTTGAAACCCCCGTCACGGGCGGGCATTGCAAGCTGCAATGGAAGCCGGATTGGGGTATGCGCTGGGCGGCACTCGGCGTGGATTACGAGATGCACGGGAAGGATTTAACCCCCTCGGCAGAGCTTTCGCGGAAAATCTGCACGATTATTACCAAAGATTTGGGGGGCGGAATTCCCCCCGTCAACTTCGTATACGAGATGTTCCTGGACGAAGCGGGCGCGAAAATCTCCAAATCCAAAGGCAACGGCCTCACCATCGAGGAATGGCTGAAATACGGCCCGCCCGAAAGCCTTGCGGCCTATCTCTATAATTCCCCGCAGAAGGCCAAGCGGCTGCATTTTGATGTCATCCCCAAAAGCGTGGACGAATACCTCACGCATCTCGGCAATGTCGGCGGGCAGGAGGAGGTGAAGCAACTCGCCAACCCCGTCTGGCACATCCATAATTCCGCCACGCCGGATCACGATATTCCGGTGACGTTCGGGTTGCTTTTGAACCTGGCCGC
>JAHFPR010000033.1:8526-12036 GCA_023269645.1 Alphaproteobacteria bacterium
GCCGCCGCCTGCAATCCGGAGGATAAATCCGTGCTGTGGGGCTTCATCACCCGCTATGCGCCGCAGGTGAAGCCTGGAAATACCGCGCTGCTTGACCGGTTGGTTGAATACGCCATCGCCTATTACAATGATTTCGTGAAGCCGCACAAGCAGTACCGCCTGCCCACCGCTACCGAACGCCTCGCGCTGGAGGATTTCCTGGCCGTGCTTTACAAGGAAAAGCCGGAAAGCACGGCGGAGGAACTCCAGAACCTCGCGTTTGAGATCGGCAAGGGCTACCTGCCGGATAATTTGCGCGGCTGGTTCCAGTGTTTGTACGAGGTGCTGCTCGGCCAGCCGCAAGGCCCGCGCATCGGCAGCTTCATCGCACTGTACGGCATCCCGGAAACCATCGCACTGATCGAGAAGGCACTGGCGGGCGGCTTCCTGCCCATCACCGAACCGCCGCATGAAAACAATGTCGTCCCATTACGGAAGGCGGGAGCGTAGCGTGGCCAACCTCACCCGCATCTCCGAAAAACCCGAATTCGCCGTGCTGGTGAAAATTCCGATGCTGGACGAAAATCACCAGCCGACCCAGGGGGTAGACGCGGCCATTTATATCAAATGGGCAGACGTGGATTCTCCCGGAAGGGCAGCCTTCATGGTGAAAATAACGTACATATTCGGGAGTTCGACCAGCCTCAATGTTTTCCCCGCTGACGGCAGTGCTTACGAGGTGTATGATCTGAAGGCCGAGCATCTCGCGCGCATCGAGGGGAATCATTTGCTGCCCTATGAACTCGCGCGGCTGAACATTCCCACGGTCACACTGGATTCCGCCGCGCTTCATGAGAAAGCGTCGGCCATGCATGAGCAGTTCGAGCGCGAACTCGGAACCCGCGTGGTCGGCGCGGCGTTCGATGACTATGTAGCGCGCCTTACCACTCCGCTGGAGGAAGAAGTCGCCAGGGATTTTATACTTTCTCGCTGGAATCGTACCTGAAAGCAGAGGCTCTGGGTCGTCAGCTTGCGCCGGAAGAAGAGATCCTTGAGCTGGTGCCTGTGGAGCAGTTCATGCGCAGTCTGCACGGAATGCGCCTTATCATGGACGAAGTCGAAGCCGCCCACCACGAACTCCGCGAGCAACGCAGCGCACCTTCGCGGTAATCGCTTGCATCTCCCCCTTGCCGCGCGCGCGGCACTCCCCTATATTCTTTCTCATGCGCCTCCTTGCTTGCATCCTGCTTGTCCTCCTTGCCCTTGCCCCCGCGTTTGCGATGGCGGCGGCGGCCAATCCTGCGGCGGAGATTCCACAATCCCGCGCGCAGATTCAGCTTTCCTTCGCGCCGGTGGTGAAGAAAGCCGCGCCTGCGGTGGTGAATATCTACGCTTCCAAAAAAGTGCGGGTGCAGGAAGCCTCGCCGTTCCTGAATGATCCTTTTTTCGGCCAGTTTTTCAACCACTTCGCCCTGCCGGGGCGCACGAAAGAACAGGTGAGCAACTCGCTCGGCAGCGGGGTGATCGTGGACGCTTCGGGGCTGATTATCACCAACAACCACGTCATCGGCGATAGCCACACGGATATTAAAGTGGTGCTGGCCGACCGCCGCGAATTCCCCGCCGAAGTGGTGATGACGGACAAGCGCACCGACCTCGCTTTGCTCAAAGTCAAGGTGGATGAGCAACTGCCGTTCCTGAGCATCGCCGATCCGGAGAGCCTGCAGATAGGCGATCTGGTGCTGGCGGTCGGCAATCCGTTCGGCGTGGGGCAAACGGTGACGAGCGGCATCGTATCGGCACTGGCGCGCACCACGGTGGGCGTGGCAGATTACGAGTTCTTCATCCAGACGGATGCCGCCATCAACCCCGGCAATTCCGGCGGCGCGCTGATTGATATGGATGGCAATCTGGTCGGCATCAACACCGCCATTTTCAGCAATTCCGGCGGCAGTCTGGGCATCGGCTTCGCCACCCCCGCGAACATGGCGCAAGTCGTGCTTTTGAGCTATAAGCAGGGGGCGAAGCGCGTGGTGCATCCGTGGCTGGGCGCGGCGACGCAGAACATCACCAGGGAAATCGCGGAATCGCTGGGGCTGGCGGCTCCGGACGGCGCGCTCATCAAAAACGTGTTCCCCGGAGGCGCGGCGGAAAAAGCGGGCATCAAAACCGGCGACGTGATCACCGCCATTGACGGCAAGAAAATCCAGAACCAGGAATCGCTGAAATTCCAGATCGGTACGAAACCCCTCGGCAGCGAGGCCGTGCTCACCCTGCTCCGCGCCGGAAAAACGCTGGAGGCGAACGTGCCGATGGAAGCCCCCGCCGAAACCACCCCGCGCGATACCGCGCTCATTGAGGGCGTCAGCCCGCTTGCCGGCGCGATTGTGGAGAACCTCTCGCCCGCGCTGGCGGATGAACTCGGCATCACCCGCTATCAGGGTGTGATCGTCACGGAAATCCAGCTCCGCACCGAGGCGCGCCGCATCTTCCAGCCGGGAGACATCATCCTGAGCGTGAACGGCAAGGAGGTGAAAACCGTGAAGGAACTGCAGAAACTGGTGCAGGGCGACAGCAAAAACTGGAAAATCCAGGCACAGCGCGGCGGCCAGGTGCTCACAATACAGATGACGCCTTAGGAAGTGGTTAGAATTGCGTTTAGCATAATCAAAATTGTCATCCTGAGCCACAGGCGAAGGATCTCCCGTCATGCCAGCGAAAGCTGGCATCCAGCGTATCGCCTCTGCGATACAGAAAACATATGGCGGAAATTCCGACATACACGCAGTTTTCAGCGACGTAGACACGCCGCGCTGGATACCAGCCTTCGCTGGTATGACAAAAAACGTGGCGAAACATCACCATCCTGCGTACCTTGCAGCCTGTCTTTAGCAATGTCACCCCGCACTTGTTGCGGGGTTATTTTTCTGTCATTCTGAGGCAAAGCTGAAGAATCTCCTGCTGTATGCGCTCCTTCGCTCCGCTCAGGATGACCTAACCCCGCAATCGCTCCGCTCTGCGGGGTGACAGTAATGATATGGCAAAACATCACCCCACCCTCCCGCTTTCCCCGCCGCCGGCGGAGGATAAGGCGCGGCCATTGGCGGATAGAATGCGTCCGCAGAATTTCGACGATGTGCTGGGGCAGGAGCATCTGCTTAGCAGCGGGATGCCGTTCCGCGAGGCCATCGCGCGGGCGGAGAAGGGCGGGCATTTCCCCTCGCTGATCTTCTGGGGCGCGCCGGGCTGCGGGAAAACGACCCTGTCGCGGCTTATCGCCGAAAAATGCCGGGCGCATTTCCTCCAGCTCTCCGCCATTTCCGCCACCACCGCCGAGTTGCGCGAGGTGTTCGCCCGCGCGAAGGCGGATAAGGAGGCGGGCAAGCGCACCCTCGTGCTGGTGGATGAAATCCACCGCTTCAACCGCGCGCAGCAGGATTTATTTCTGCCCGTAGTGGAGGACGGAACCATTATCCTGATCGGCGCAACCACGGAAAACCCCTCGTTCGAGATCAACCCGGCACTGCTCTC
>JAHFPR010000034.1 GCA_023269645.1 Alphaproteobacteria bacterium
ATCCGGGGCCGACTTCCTGCGCGGCCTGGAGGATAGCGTCCTTCTTGCTCCCACTGGAGGAACCCCCCTCTCCCGCGTGCGGGAGAGGGTTGGGGTGAGGGCTGCCTGCAACAACAGAAGCACCCTCACCCTGCCCTCTCCCGCACACGGGAGAGGGTTCACCCACCGCAAGGGGGGAGCTAAAGGCCGAGAGCTTCCGATGCGCGTTTTCCACCATCACGATGCTTGCATCCACCATCGCGCCGATGGCAATCGCAATCCCGCCAAGCGACATGATGTTCGCGGTGATGCCCTGCGCCTGCATCACGATGAACGCGGCCAGCACACCCAGCGGCAGCGTTACAATTGCCACGAAAGACGAACGCGCGTGCAGCAGGAAAATCAGGCACACCAGTGCCACCACCACGGCTTCTTCCACCAGCTTATGCGTAAGGTAGCTTACCGCGCCCTCGATAAGCGGCGCGCGGTCATACACGGGCACGATTTCAACGCCCTCCGGCAATCCTGGCTTCAGGCTTTCGATTTTCGCCTTGATGGCGGTGATGACAGTGAGCGCGTTGCCGCCGGGGCGCATGATGATAATGCCTGCGGGTGCTTCGCCCTCGCCGTTCAGCTCCGTCACGCCGCGCCGCAGTTCCGGCCCTTCGATAATCCGTGCGACATCCGCCAGTTTCACCGGTGTGCCTTCTTCGGATTTCAGCACAATTTTTTCCAGATCGCCCACGCTCGTCACATAGCCGCGCGAGCGCACCACGAACTCGGTTTCCCCCTGCTCGATGACACGCCCGCCCGCCTCGCGGCTGGAGGATTGCAACGCCTCCGCCAGACGCGAAAGCGGAATGTTATACGCGCGCAGTTTCACCGGATCGGCCAGCACCTGGTATTCCTTCACGAACCCGCCGACGCTGGCCACCTCCGAAACGCCCGGCACGGTCGCCAGCTCGAAGCGCAGAAACCAATCCTGCAACGCGCGGAGCTGTGCCAGATCAAGACATTTTCCGCTGGAAATAACCCCCTCTCCCGCGTGCGGGAGAGGGTTGGGGTGAGGGCTATCGCTCCGGAATCTCTGGCCAGTGCCCTCACCCCCCGCCTGCGCGGGGGCAGGCTCTGCTCCTCTCCCGTACACGGGAGAGGGTTCACCCACCCTTTTATCCACCGCACAGCGGGAAACCAGCGCATACTGATACACCCAGCCCACGCCCGTCGCATCCGGGCCAATCTGCGTGTTCGCGCCCGCCGGAAGTCCGGACTGAATCCTGGAGAGTGCCTCCAGCACCCGCGAGCGCGCCCAGTATACATCCGTTCCGTCCTGAAAAATTACATAGACGAACGACGCGCCGAACATCGAAAACCCGCGCACCACCTTCGCGCGCGGCAACCCCAGCATGGCCGAGGAAAGCGGATACGTCACCGTATCCTCGATAAGCTGGGGCGATTGTCCCTCATAATCCGTGCGGATAATCACCTGCGTATCGGATAAATCCGGAATGGCATCCAGCGGCGTGTGCCCAATGGCAAGTATCCCTCCTGCCAGAATCAGCACTGCAAACACGGAAACCAGCAGCGGATTCCCCGCCGACCATCCAATAACCCGCGCGATGAAGGTTTGCGTTGGATCGTGCACTAACCCCGAAATACCCCCCTCTCCCGCACGCGGGAGAGGGTCGGGGTGAGGGCTGCCCGCAACAGAAGTGCCCTCACCCTGCCCTCTCCCGCACACGGGAGAGGGTTCACCAGAGTAGGAATTTTTATTCTCGATCACTTCCCGCCTCCCAGTTTCTCCAGCCCTTCGCGCAGGTTCGATTCGGAATCAAGCAGAAACTGGCCGTTCGCAACCACTTCCTCGCCCTCTTTCAGGCCGGAGAGGATTTCCGTTCTGCCGCCGCTCGAAATCCCCACACGCACCTCCCGCGCCTGGAATTTTCCCTCCCCAAGTGCCACAATCAGATGATCTCCCCCGGCGGAACGCAGCACCGCCGCGCTCGGCACAGCCAGCCGCTCGGAGGCCTCCACGGAAAACTCCACAGACGCATACCCGCCGGGCTTCAGCTTTTCCCCCGGATTCTCCACCACCAGCCGCGCGATGCCGGTGCGTGTTTCCTCCGCGATGGTGGGATGGATATGCTCGATTTTGGCCATGTAGGCCGTCGTCTCGCCACCCATCATGACCCTGGCGTTATCGCCATCATGCACCCGCGCGAGGTCGTTTTCGGAAAGCGCGGCATCCACCCACACGGTAGACAAATCCTGGATATGGCCGATTTCATCCCCCGCTTTCAGCAAATGCCCGTTACGGATTTCAATTTTCGTCAATATTCCGTCGGCAGGCGCATAGAATGGCACGTGCTCGAAGGCACTGCCGTTTTTGGCGATCGCCGCTATCACCCTGTCCTCCACGCCCATCAGCCGGAGCTTGCGTGCTGCGCCCTCCGCCTGCTTCGCGCCGTCGCGCAATGCGAGCAGGTAATCGCTCTGGAGACGCTGCAATTCCGGGCTGGCAAGCGTATAGAACAGATCGCCCTTTTTCAGATGGTCGCCTTCCGCGCTGAACTTCAGATCCTCCACGCGGCCTTCCACCTGGGCAGCCATATCCCGGCGCAGTCGCTCATTGGCGAGGATCGTCCCCGTCGCGCGGATCGCTCCGCCGAACGCGCTTTTCGCCGCTTTCTCCGTGCGCACCCCCGTTTTCTGGAGGGTTTCCGCCGGGATGGAAATCAACGGACTGGCACTATGGTCATGCCCTGCCCCGCTGCCTTCCAGCGGCACTAAATCCATCCCGCAGATCGGGCATTTCCCAGGATGATCCCTGATAATCTGCGGATGCATCGGGCAGGTATATTTCACCACAGCCGCTTCTTCGGCATAAACGGAAACCGGGATGCTGATGGCTATCAGCATCGCCGCAAACATTATTCTGAACATGGAAACCTCTCATAATACGTGTCAACCTGCCGCAGCAACGGCTACAGCGCAAAATACAGACGCAGGCGCAGCGCGCCCTTACGAGAGGGATTTTGGAGGTCGGTCTTGCATCAGGAAGAAGTAGGACACCAGCACATTATCCGGAGCAAGGGCATACCCCGTGCGGCTGGCGAAGAAAATCGGCGTTATTTTGATGCCTGGAAGCAACGCACCGCCGCCGCTCATGGAACATTGGCCGACACAACCCATATCACTGCAGCCGTTTTTTCCGTGGTTATGCTTGTCGCAGCACGGGCACGGGTGCGCCATCCTTTTATCGTGGCCTTTATCGTGCATCCCGGCCATCATCGGGCAATGCGCCTTGGCCGGAACGGGCAAACCCGCCAACATAACGCTTAACGCGAGCACAACCACCGCGATGTATCTAAACCGCATCATGCATTGATTATACCAGAATACGCCTGATACACAATGAGTTTTGCTGTTCAGCTTTATTTCCGCGCTGTTACGGTGTAAGGATGGTAGCAAGGAGAAACAAATGCAATTCATCGGGCTGGAGAGCAAAAAGGGGCTGGTAGTGGGCATCGCCAACGATAAAAGCATCGCGTTTGGCTGCGCGCGGATGTTCCATAAAGCGGGCGCGGAACTGGCGATCACGTACCTCAACGCCAAGGCCGCGCCATATGTCCGTCCGCTGGCGGAATCCCTGCAATCCCCGCTCATTCTTCCGTGCGATGTCACAAAGCCCGGCGAGCTGGAAGCAGTGTTTGAGACCATACGGCAACGCTGGGGAACGCTGGATTTCCTGCTGCATTCCATCGCTTTCGCTCCGAAGGATGACCTGCATGGCCGCGTGGCGGATTGCTCCCGCGAGGGCTTCGGGCTGGCGATGGATGTTTCCTGCCACTCCTTCATCCGCATGGCGAAGCTGGCCGAACCACTGATGCAGAACGGCGGTAGCCTGCTTACCGTCAGCTATCTGGGCGGGGAAAAGGTGGTCGCGCATTATAATATGATGGGGCCGGTGAAGGCCGCGCTGGAATCCGTGACGCGCTATCTGGCGGCGGAACTGGGGGAAAAGGGCATCCGCGTGAATGCCATCTCGCCGGGGCCGATCGCCACGCGCGCGGCTTCCGGTATCGCGCAGTTCGATGAGTTGCTGGCCTTAAGCCGCAGCAAATCGCCGCTGCATCATCTGGTGGATGTTGACGATGTGGGGTACATGGCCGCGTTCCTGGCCAGCGATGCCGCGAAAAACATCACCGGCGGCGTACATTACGTGGATTGCGGCTACGAGGCGGTGGGTTAATTCGTGCCACGTGTGCGGCCTGTGCTGCGCTGCCTGTAGCCGGGTTCAACGTCGCTCAGCCTTTCTTCCCGCACCAGCCCTATTTCCCGCGAAACGGACGCGCGCACCAGCAATTCCGCATAATCGGCGAGCTTGCGAATTTCATCCAGCACCGGTAATTCGGGATGCTCCGCCGCGACCTGACGCTCCTGCCTTCCGTGCGGGCCGATAAAAAGATGCTCCGGATCCCCTGCCAGCTGTGCCAGAAAAGGGTTATCTCCAAGCAACCGCGCTCTTTCTTCCGCTGGCATATCCATAATCCACTCCTTCCTTTTTATTTTGTATCAGATATTTTCTGCACCTGGCGCGTCACCGAAATAATGGACGCGAACAACTTGCGGATTTCCGCTTCAAAAACGCGTATATCCTGGGCATTCGGCTCGCGCCCGGACTCCACAATATCAAGGAACGTATCCGAAAGAAGATCCACCATCTGCGCGGTCTGCTCGATCACCGGCACAGCCAGTTGAAGCTGCAACTCCTTATTTTCATTGCTTGCCTCGATGGTATTCACGATCGCTTCCGCGTAATCCGCGAACTTCACGATATGATCGTGGTATTGTTTCTTTTCTTCCATGGTCAGCCGCATTTTCACCTCGCTTGGGGAATTGTACATCGCCTGTTATTCCCATTCTAGTTTTACTTTACCACAGACAGGTTAAAGAAGTGTTAAGGAAAACATTTTTATCTTGCAAAACGTGCACGAGGCTGTTTTTCTTCGATTTCCCGCAGCGTTATTCCTGATGCGCTGGGGATTTCCCGTGCATCAAGGTGTCTTTCTTCGGCGGCTCTAAGGGCTTGAGCGGCCATTGCATCCGCCCCTATCTGGATAGTATCCACCGCCCCCGGAACAATGTTCTCCGCCTGCGGAAGCTCCCTTCCGCTTTCTCCGCGCCAGGAAATCCCGACTGCGGAGGAGAGTTCCGTGCACGCCAGCACGTGAAGCGTATCCTGTCCATGTTCTGCCCTGTTCCGCTCCATTTCCTGCAGCAACCTTCCCCGCGCGCGCGAATGGTTTCCGGGAATGATGTCTTCCCATATCGCCGCAGAAATCTGGTGCTGGCTTTCTTCGGACGGCGCGTTAAAATTCCTTTCCAGGCCAAGCTCCGCAGCCGCCTTTGGAAAGGATTGCATGGCGATGGTCGCCTCCGTGCCCATAACAATGACTGGCCTGTCCTCCGGCAACATCCTGACCGCCTCATGCACCATATTGATGATGGGTGTTTTATAAGCGATAGGCTGCCCGCCATCATCATGAAAAAGATGCGGCATGATCTCCGGCCCGTTGATGGTCACGCACATCCAGCCCATGCTATCGAAATGGAGGCTGTCGCCCTTGCGTGCCTCCTCGCGCAATTCCGGGATAGGATTGGCCGCCTGCTTCAGTTCAGGATTCTGTTGCGCAAGGTAATATTCCACCGGATTGGCGATACCGGGGCGCGATTCCAGCAGCACGGTGATATTCGGATAGCGTTCCGCCAGATAGACCAGCGCGTCATTGCCCGCCTCCGGCCCCTGCCCGCCGAAAATGATCACGGAGCCGTGCGCGTGGCGCGCCGGATTAGCGGCATAGTGCGTCGCTTCAAAATCCAGCCTCCCCTGCGCTTCAATATTCTCAGGAATCTGCGCCCTTCTTGGTTCTCCATGCTTATTCCGGATATGTTCAAGAATGAAATCCGCATATGCATCCACCAGCCCGTCCACTTCCGTATCCCGGCCAATTCCCGCTATCATTTCCGGTGTGAATTTTGGGAGGCCGGATTCGGCCACAGGCAGGCGGTTCGGGGAATGCTCCGTTACCTCCACTTCCGGAAACACAGCGAAATGCGCGCCCATTTTATTCACGGCGCGCGTTCCCTCATAAATATCGAACGCATCATCCCGGTCGGGAAAATCCCTGCCGCCATACACCGTAACCCGTGGGTATTGCTGGCAGGTGAGTGCCGCCACATCCTCAATGATTCTGGCATGGATTGCAGCTCCGATCCGGAGGTCTTTCGTAACGATTGCAGCGTGCAGTGGCATGACATTCCTTTATCACTGCATATTATATAACAGCAGGTGTTAAGGAAGCGTTAAGTAAAGACTGGCTACAGGAATTTTTTATCGTTATTATGGTCAGGCGTGGCCGGCCTGTTCGGAATACATCAGCGGGTCAACCCCGGCGGATTTGTTGGCGAGTGCCCATTTGGAACTGTTATCCGCATCGAACACCAGCCCTTTGCTCGCGGGCACGGTGAGCCAGCTATTGGCCAGAATTTCCGCATCCAGCTGATGCGCCGACCACCCCACATAACCGAGCGCAATCATGGAATCCGCCGGGCCGCGCGCGGATGCAATATCCTCCAGCACTTCCAGGTTGGAGGTCAGCCCGAACGCGCCATCCGCCACCACCATCGTGCCTGCATTCTCATAATCGCCGCCGTGCAGCACGAAGCCACGCCCCGGCTCCACCGGCCCTCCGGAATAGATCGGAAACTGGAAATCATCCTCTGCGATATTGAGATCGAGGTGCTTAAGCAATTCGCGGCTATCGAAATTGAGTACGGGCTTGTTGACCACAATCCCCATCGCGCCATCCTTGTTATGGACGCACACATAAATCACCGTGCGCGAGAAATAGGAATTCTGCAGCGACGGCGTGGCAATAATAAGCTGCCCTGCGAGGTATCCGCTTTCTTCCGGTGTGATCTGTTCTTTCTTTTTAACCGCCATAGCGCATCAGTATACCACAATCCGGAGCAAAAATACAGCGGGACGTGCGGAATTGAATATTATCGTTATATATCAATTTATTTCATCCACTCCACCCGCATCCCGGATGATATAGAGCGGGCGATGCTTGGTTTCGCCGTAAATCCTGCTGATATATTCCCCGATGATGCCGAGGCTTAAGAGCTGCATCCCGCCCAGGAACAGCATCACCGTCATCAGCGAGGCGTAACCGGGCATATCCACGCCCAGCAGCAGCGTTTTCATGAAGATGAACAAGCCATACACCAGCGCACCCAGCGAAATCATGAATCCGATATACGTCCACACCTGCAATGGGGCTGAGGTGAAGGAAAAAATACCGTCCAGTGCCAGCCGCCAGAGTTTTCGGTAATTCTGCTTCGCGGTTCCGGCGGCACGCTCCGGCCTGTCGAAATAAAGCTGCGTGGTCTTGAAGCCCGCCCAGCTCAGCAGCCCTTTCATGAAGCGTGTGCGCTCCGGCAGCCTGTTCACCGCGTCCACCACTTTCCTGTCCATCAGCCGGAAATCCCCGGCATTTTCAGGAATGCGGGTATGCGCAATTTTCTGGATGAATTTATAAAAATATTTCGCTGTGGTGCGTTTCATCCACGTATCATCGTTGCGGGATTGGCGGATGGCCCGCACCACCTCGAATCCCTCGCGCCATTGCCGCACCATTTCCGCGATCAGTTCCGGCGGATCCTGCAAATCCACATCCATCGGGATAATAGCCCGCCCGGAGGCATGGTGCAACCCGGCAGTCAACGCGGCCTCCTTGCCGAAATTCCTGGAAAACGAGATAAACTTCACCCGCACGTCTTTCGCCCGCAGCACCGCGAGGCAGGCCAGGGTCGTATCCGTACTGCCATCATCCACGAACAGAATCTCCCAATCCTCCGTGACGGGCGAGAGCACACTGATAATGCGGTTGTAGAAAATATCCACCACCCCCTCCTCGTTATGCACCGGCACTACGAGCGACAGCATCGGGCGCACTGTAGCATCTTTCGGCGATACATCCTGTTCCGGCATAATGGCTCCTTTCATCCTTGTCATCGTTCATACAATAAAAACCACGCGGCCTCAAGGCATGGAATAACTATTGATTCCGCGCGCGTAGTAGCGTAGTTTGCCGAGCCATTACTCCGCCCGCGTGTCATCAAATTCGCCGGGCTGTGACGAAAATGGCTATTTCCGAGAACCGGAGCGCAGCGTACATTGGTACGTGAAGCATCCGGACAGCGTCCGCCGAAACCTCGGCGTAGGCGGAAGCGCAGGAGATGGGCATTTGCAGGCCAGCACGGTAGAATTTGATGACACGCGATGTGCCGCTTTAGCTCAGCCGGTAGAGCACCGCATTCGTAATGCGGGGGTCGGGTGTTCGAGTCACCCAAGCGGCACCATTTTCTCTTTCCACCTCTTGATCAAGGATCGCGCCATGCTTGAACTCATTAAAGGTTTTCCGGAAAATGTCGTTGCCATCTCCGCCAGCGGCATGGTGACGCGGAAGGATTATAACGACGTACTGATCCCAGCGGCAAAAAAAGCCTTCGCGCGCTATGAAAAAATCCGCGTCTATTACGAGATTTCCCCAAAATTCACCGGCTTCGCCCCCGCCGCCGCCTGGGAAGATTTCAAATTCGGGATGGAGCATTTCTTCCACTGGGAGCGTATTGCGGTGGTAACGGATGTGGAGTGGGTGCGGCTTACCATCAACGCGCTGCGCTTCATGTTCCCCGGCCAGGCACAGGTATTCAAGGTCGCGGAAGCGAAGGCCGCGAAGGAATGGATCACAAGCCTTTAGCCCGAAGCGCACTGAATGAAAAAACGCCTTATCTTCAGTCTGCTTCTCACGACTGTGCTTCTGCCCGCCGCTGCTGGCGCGCATCCGGTGGTGGTGGAGCTTTTTACCTCCCAGGGCTGCCCCGCCTGCCCGCCTGCCGATGAAATTTTCAGCGGGATGGTGGAGGATAATCCGGATGTGCTCGCCCTCGCCTTCCATGTGGATTACTGGGATGGACGGGGCTGGAAAGATCCGTTCGGCAGCCCGAAATTTTCTGATCGCCAGCATGATTATGCCGATGTGTTCGGCAGCACCAGCGTATTCACCCCGCAGATTATCGTGAACGGGATGAAATCCCTCGCGGGCGGCAGGCAGCGGGATATTTACAAGGCCATCAAAAAAGCGGCGGAGTCAGACGCGCCCGCAGTGGATGTAACACTGGAGATGGCTGCGGACGGAAAAAAAATCCGTGGCAGTATCGTCCCGGAATCGGAGGAAGCGCGCGGCCCCGCCGACATCTGGCTCGTCACCTACAACGAGCGGAACAAGAACAGGATAAGCTGGGGGGAAAATATCGGCGTGACTTTCGATAACCGCCACACCGTCAATTACCTCGCGCGGCTGGGCGAATGGAAAGGTGGCAACATGGAATTCACGATGGATAACGGCTCCAGCGCGGATTACGCCGCCATCATCGTGCAACGCCCGAACATGGGCGAAGTGCTGGGCGGCGCAAGCGTCGCGCTGGGGGAAGCGGATTAGCCGCTTTCATTTCTCTCACGAAAACAAAAAATCGCCTGCGTCCAGGCCGCCCGCCACCACGCCAAGCAGGGTGATCGTGCTGGTGGAATCCAGTGCAATCCGTGCGTGATCGCTGAAGAACTGCACGGCATTCATGATGTTCGCGGCATTCACGTTCCAGCCTTTCAGCCCGATGCTATCCTCATCGTGGTGGAAATCGGTGATGGTATCGAACCCCGCGCGCGGCGCATAAAAATAGAACGCATCGTTCCCCGCGCCGCCCGTCAGCGCATCGTTGCCAGCATCGCCGGAGATGAAATCGTTGCCTTCCCCGCCGATGAGCGCATCGTTGCCCTGCCCGCCCAGGAGTGCATCACCGCCCGCGCCGCCGTTCAGCGTATCGTTGCCCGCATTGCCGCTCATGGTATCGTTGCCATCGCCGCCGACGATATTATCGTTGCCGTTATTGCCGGAAAGCTGGTTATTGAGCGCGTTTCCGGTGATCGCATCGTTGCCGGAACCTCCCGAAGCGTTCTCGATATTCGCACCGAACGCCACCCAGAAGCTGGTTTTTCCGATGTGCGACACATCCGCAAGCCCCTCTCGCAGATCAATCGTTGCCGCATTCCGATAAGACGCAGCGTTGATGGCATCCGCACCCGCGCCGTCCCAGATCGTGAACACTTTTGCTTCGCCGCCGTTGATGGTGTAGGTATCGTTCCCGGAGTGATAATTATGGTTTACACCATACACCTGCTGTATCGCCGCAATGTCATAAATCTGGAGGGTTTGCGGCGCATTCGGGCCGAAGCGGCTCGCCGTGTTTCCGCCCGCCCAGCCGCCCGCCGGGGCAGCAGCGTCCGAGCCGTTATACGACATGATGGAAGCGTTCGCGCTATCCTCGTTCACGGGCAGCGTGCTCGCACCCTCGAACGGGTGCTTCATCCCCATCGCATGGCCGACCTCGTGCATGAACATCCGGAAGCCGAACTGCCCTTTGGCAAGTGCCCCGCCGCTATAGGCATGATCAATGGTAATATCCGCGCCATCATTGATGGGATTATAGCCCCAGCCTGCCAGATCCCCCGGCAAATCCGCCTGGCGGAACACGATGTTGGCTCCCGCAGGATTCGTGGTGTGCACCTGCGTGAACATCACATTCGCCACGTTTGCATATTCCTGCATCGCAGCCACCATCGCCGCTTGCTGCGTGGTGTTAAACAGCGCGAAACCCTTGGCTCCCCCGGCAGAATCACCGAAATGCCCAGCCCGTGCATCGAACGTATAGGTGATGGTGCTGACTGTGAACTGCGCGCCGCTGTTCAGCCCCGCTGCCGCGTAAGCCGGCGCACCGGAACTCTCCGCCGTATCGTGGAGCGGCTGCGCGCCAGACCGGGCGGCCTTTACTACGGTGTGATCGGCCTGGGGCTGCGCCATGCACCCCGGACAGCCGCAAGTCATCATATGCGTATTAGCCGTCATAGCTTCCCCATCCCCCGATAAACAACTCAAAGGAAATGGTAGCACGTCCGGCTATAATAAGTGGTTAATAGAAATCGCTAAAATGCTTACTATATAAACCTTCAACCCGCCACGTTGCGGCAGGATAAATTTGCTGATATACTGGTGTTTGAATAAATATTTTCTATGGACAAATACCATGAAAACAATGACTTATGTACTGGCTATCGCCTTGGCTACCACCTTTCTACCTGCGATTGCAGTCGCACAGTCCGCCGGTTCCGGGGATGTTTATAAAAATATCGCTAAAAACGCACAACCGGGTACAGACCTCACCCAGTCCGTTTACCTCATCGCCATGACCGTGCAGATGATGCCGCCGGAGGATCGCCAGAAATTCATCATGGAGAGTGCCAAAGGCATCCAGGATACCCCGCAGAAACAGCGGGCGAGCGCGCTTTCCACCATCGCCGTGCTGCTGAAGGGGATGCCGGAAGACAAACGGCAGGCCATGATGGGCTATGTGATGCAGAGCCTTCAGGTAATGAGCGCGGTGGAAAAGGAGATCGTCGCGGTGCAGATGCAGAAGCTCGTGGGCGATATACGCACCCTCCCGCAAGACCAGCAGACCGCCATCCTCCCCCCGTTCAACCAGGTGATCCACGCCGCTTCGGGGCAGTGATTATCGGCCACCCACTTAAATTAAGCAACTATCCCCTTGAAGCAAATCCTCCGTCATTCCCCGACTTTTTGCGCAGGCAAAAACTATAGGGGCATCCATGCCTGCCCCATCTCATTGTTTTGCGCGCAATGCGCGCGGATGGATCGCCCTATAATCGCTTCGCGATTCGGGCGATGACGGCTTTACTTGTTGCAAGGGGATAAT
>JAHFPR010000035.1 GCA_023269645.1 Alphaproteobacteria bacterium
TTAGAATTGTACTGTCAGAAATAATTCGGCAAGGGAGTCTATACATAGAAACAAAAGATCGTGGTACACAGCCATTTCCTCAAGTTAGGTATAGTTCGGTAGCTGAACTATTAGAAAAAAACCCTAATTGCTGTATATCTGATTCTACAAAAGCTGGAGATAATGGCCACCCTACTTTTTGGGATAAAGTTCTTGGGAGGTATACTGATGTTCTAGTCCTTCAATATAAAGGATATTATGTAGCTGAAAATAGAGAAGTCACTGAAATACCAAGAAACACCATTGCGTATATTGACAATTGTGCAGGGCCAGAACGCTTTTAAATATTGATAAACCAACCCAACCGAATGGAGGAAAACTATGGTAACCGCAAAAGAAATTACACAGAAGTACCTTTATGGAAACATAAGCACACCAGGGAATAAGGTGGATGATGCTCTTATGGCCAGAGATACCTATGGAACGAATCAGTCAACTAATCCACATGACGGACACGTGCTATTTACAGGCTCGCAGACAGATGTTGCGCAGGCAATTGAAAATGCCAAAAGTGCAGTAGAGTAGCTTTTTTGCCCTTCACCCCGTCTTTATGACGGGGTCTGGCAGGATTGCTTTCAGCAATCCCTGGCATTGCGCCGGATGCCGTGACAGGCACGGCATGACAAGGTGAGAAAAGCTACCTATTAGGCAATGCCAATCAGCTTCAGCAACCCGGTGAGCGCGGCATCCTGCAGTGCGCCCCATGCGCCGTTCACCTGGCGCGGGGTAAAGTGACGCTGGAAGGCCGTGACCACGCCCTGGGTCGCGTTGCCGAAATAGCCGTCCACCTTCAGGCCATAACCATATGCCACCAGCCGCGACTGGAGCTTCTCCACATCCTTGTTGATCATGCCTGTATCGAGTTCCGTGATCTCGGCCAGTTCCGCCGGAAATTCCGGCCACAGGCCGATGCCCTCCCGCGCCATCCGCGCCCACTCGAACAACTCGCCGGGGTCTTTTTTGCGCGCGGGGGCAATATCCGAATGCGCAACCACGTTCTGCGCCGGAATCGGGTGACGATCCAGAATATCCTGGCACAATTCAATCACCGACTGCATCTGCACGGAGGGAAACGGGCGATAGCCGCAGGTGTGCCCCGGATTTGCCACCTCAATACCGATGGAAAAATCATTGAGCTTCTCGCGCCCGCGCCAGGAGGAAACCCCCGCGTGCCACGCGCGTTTATTCTCCGGCACAAGCTGAAAAATCTCCCCGGATTCATCCACCAGATAATGCGCGCTGACTTTTTTTTCGGGATCAAGCAGAAGGGCGAGTGCCTCCTCCGCCGTTTTGGTATCCGTATAATGCAGCACAAGCATATCAATGGACGCGCCCTGCGGTCGGTCATCGCAATTGGTGCTCTCGCGCCGCTTCATGCCGCCCTCTTCATACCCAGACCTTCCTCATGCCCCAATCTTCCTCATGCAAGCACCTTCGCCTCCGTCTTCTTTCCGGCGCGGCGATGCTGGCGGATGGCACTGTAGGCCTCGCTGATGATGGTCAGCCTGCGCGTGGCGAGCTGGAGGATTTCCTCCGCCGAATCCAGGAAGGAGAGCTTATCCGGATGGCACGCCCGCACCGCCTGATAATAGGTTTTCTTCAGCAGTTCCTCGGAAACATTGCGCCGCACACCGAGAACGTCATAAGGATTCCCCCCTTCCGGCGGCAGAAGGTAAAGCCGCAATTTCTGGAGGAAGAATTGCGGGCTTAGACGGAACACATCGCACACACGCTTGAGGTAGATAATTTCGTCGGTATTCACGGGGCCATCCGCCGCCGCAAGCTGGAACAGCCTGCCCACCACACCACGGTACATCTGGGGATTTTCGGGAAAAAGTGTGACCACCCGCCGCGCGTAATGCTCAAAGCGGATGGGGTCGCGCGCCGCTTCCAGGAAAAGCTCCTCGGATTTTTCCTCCGGCACACCCTGCAGCAGGAATATCTGGCGCGTGGCTGCCAGTTCCTCAGAGTTGGTGGGGCCATCCGCCATTGCCAGCTTGGCCGCCAGCGCGATCACCAGATGATCCCGCGCGGCAAGCTGCACACCCTTACGGAATTTCTCCACGCGCTGATCCTCGGAGAGGAGGAGCGTATCCTCCGCCTCATCCCTTTCCCTGCGCTGCCTGCCCCCCAGCAATGAGGGCACCCACGAACGCCGGGATGACGCGCCCGCCAGCATCTGTTTCTCTCCCAGAGCCATGTTATGCAGGATAAGAAATATCACGAGGAATGCAAGAGGCATTCCGGCAACAGGGCATCATTCCTTGTTCCCTGCGCCAGCGCACACCTTTGACTACAGTGTCGTTTCATGCCGCTTGGCGTAAGCGTCCAACAGTGTTCTGAGCATCCGCTGGTAAGGTATCTGCTTCCGCCTGGCCTGTTTTTTGAAGAAGTCCAGACTTTCCCTGGTGACTTCCAGGGTAATTTTAACAGTCTCTTCCCGCTTGGCAAGCTCAGAGGGCGGAGGAAGAAAATCCACCACGCGCTCCCCCATTTCCAGCAGTTCATCCGTGTAGATTATTTTCTTGCTCATAGCGTTATCCGCTTCCGGCGATAGGTGAAGCGAACCGTTACAATACCCTCACCCGTTTTTCCAAGGCAGAAGAATCGTTTTTCTTTTCCCGCACCGTGCCCGCAATCATGGATAATAATCCTGCGCGGATCGTCAAATGCGTATTGCGCTTCTTCAAAAGAAACTCCATGTTTCTCCTGGTTGATTGCATTTTTTGCTTCATCCCATTCAAAACTCTCTTTCATTTTTCAGTATACCATATTTTTATATGGGTAGCAAGTGCTGCTGCCGGGCAGTCAGGCCTGTTTAATTCTCGCTAATCCTCCTCTCCCGCACGCGGGAGAAGGAAAACAGGACAGCATCACATCCCGCCGGGCGGAAGCTGTTTCTGCATGGAGGCAAGCTCCTGCATCATGCCGCGCTTGCCAATTTTGCCCATTTTCTTCATCATCAGCCCCATCTGTTTCATCTGCTTGGTGAGGCGGTTCACCTCATCCACGGTCACACCCGCGCCCTGTGCGATGCGGTTCTTGCGCGAGGGGTTGAGCAGCTTGGGATAGGCGCGCTCGCGCTTCGTCATGGATAAAATAATCGCCATCTGGCGTTTCATCAGGGAGCCGTCCATTCCCGCCTCCTCCATTTTTCCCTTCAGCTTGCCGATACCCGGCAGCATCCCCATCACCCCGCCGAGGCCGCCCATTTTCTGGATGGTTTTGAACTGCTTGTAGAGATCGTTGAAATTGAATTCGCCCGTCTTCATTTTTCTGGCGAGACGCTCCGCCTCCTTCACGTCTGATTCTTCCGCCGCCCGCTCCACCAGCGAAACAATATCCCCCATGCCGAGGATGCGCTGCGCGATGCGATCCGGATGGAACGGCTCGATCTCCGAGGGCTTCTCGCCCGTGCCGAGGAACTTGATGGGCTGGCCTGTCACCGACCGCATGGAAAGTGCCGCGCCGCCGCGCGCGTCGCCGTCTATCCGCGTAAGAACGATGCCGGTGATGCCGATTTTCGCATGGAACTCCCGCGCGACATTCACCGCATCCTGCCCCGTAAGCGCATCCGCCACCAGCAGCGTTTCCGTGGGATTGCCCAGTGCTTTCACCTGCTGCAACTCGGCCATCAGCGTGTCATCAATATGCAGGCGGCCTGCGGTATCGAGGAACAGCACGTCATACCCGCCCGCCTTCGCCTCCGCCACCGCGCGCTTGGTGATGGCGAGCGGTTGCTCGCCGGGTACGATGGGGAGCGTATCCACCTGCATCTGCCGCCCCAGCGTTTCCAACTGCTGTTGCGCGGCGGGGCGATAAATATCCAGCGAGGCGAGCAGCGATTTTTTCTTCTGCCTCGTTTTCAGCCACAGTGCCAGCTTGCCCGTGGTGGTGGTTTTTCCGGAACCCTGCAAGCCGCACATCATGATGACGACAGGCGGATTCGCGCGCAGGTTCAGCTCCTGGCTTTCGCTGCCGAGGATGCGCGTGAGTTCATCCTGCACGATCTTGATGACCATCTGCGCGGGCGCGATGCTTTTCACCACCTCCGCACCGACCGCCTTCTCGCGCACCGCCGCGATGAAATCCTTGACCACCGGCAGTGCTACATCGGCCTCCAGCAGCGCGATGCGCACCTCGCGCATGGCCTCGCCGACATCCTCTTCCGAGAGAAATCCTTTGCCGCGCAGCTTGCCGAAAATGCCGCCGAGGCTATCGGTGAGGGAGGTGAACATGAGGAGTGCCGAACCGTGAATTTTGCGTTATGAATCGTGTGTAAGGCAACAGGCCGAAAAACACAAGGCTCAAAACTCCCGGCGGAGTTTCTCCATCCCTTCGCGGAATGTGCGCTCATTGCTAACGATTTATTAACTATTCTATGGTAGAGTGTCATCAGTATCTAGAAATAAGGAACTATTTGTATGCCGCGATCCACTTCCCCGAAAGATATTGACGCCTATCTTGCAGTCCTCCGTGCAAGGAGTGCCTCGCTTTCAGCAATAGCTCCTAGTCCCAACACCCCCGACCCCCTGGAGGGTAATGAAACGGATAGGATCAAATTTAATAATGCTGTAGGGCAATTGGCACTTGCTCACGTGATGGAAGCAACGGGTTTCAAAAAGAACGGCACGGATTCCTTAAAGCGCGAAGCAAGAAGTGCCCTTGCCAATGTTTTTGGGAAACATGAGAAGGGACATCTGCTTGATGATGTAACCACCGCAGTTGCAAAAGCCGTGGCGGAAAGTATCGCGGAACAGAAAGACCGATCCAAATCCGTGGCGCGTTAGCGCGGCGTTTTTACCTGTCCCACTGTTTGGCCAGCAATTTCATCCCCTCGCGGAATTTTTCCCATTCCTGAAAATCCGCGCTGCCTTTCCGGAGTGCCGCCCGCAATGCCGGAAGCGCATCCTTCGCGCGCGGAAGCGTGGCAGCCACCTCCAGAAAATACGGAAAGCGGTGGAACACGCACACATCCAGCACGATGCGTTTCGCTCCGCATCCGGCCAGCGCATCCACCGCCGCGTTATATTCCCACTCACGCGCGGCTTTCCAGTGGTCGTCGTGCTCCACATGGCTGCGCGCGGCGGCGGCGAGCTTGTCGAACTCCACTCCCCGCACGGTGGGCGCGCCGAAACGCAGCGTATAAAGCCAGCGCAGATGCAGCCCCGCCCAATGCTCGTCGTGCGAGATGATGCCGTGCTTCAGGCAGAAATCCAGCGGTTCCAGCGTCAGTCCGCGCTGCCGCCTGGCCTGAAGTTCCGGTGTGCCGAGGTCTTTTTCTGGCTTGTGAAGCGGCGGCCTGCCGCGCCGTAAGGAATGTGGCATGGTGTACCTTATGTGTGGTTATTACGTGTTGTCATCCTGAGCGCAGCGAAGGATCCCCTGCGGCGGGAGATCCTTCGCTGCGCTCAGGATGACAGGCTGCTCAGGATGACAGTATTTATGAAGTATCATAAATATTACGCTCCATTGTATATCAACTTATGGTTGGTTCATTTTACGCTACCATGAGCAGGTTTTTTACGGAGTTAAAACGCTTCGGGGTACGGGCGGATTTTTCCACCTTGCCCTTCTCCTTCTGAATAAACTGCGCGGCTTCCCTGCGCCAGGCGCAGCCGCGCCGGACAGCATCCTGCGCCTTGACGCGCACGTAATCCGGATCAAGCTCTGCACGGGCGCATATTTCCTTAAAATCGTCACTGGTTCCGGCAAGCCATGCAATCGCCTGCGCGCGATCCTGTTTCATCTCGCGTTTGCTGGATTGGCTTCCCGCGTCCATCAGTGCCTGGGTAATCACCGCCCGCCACAGTGCTACCTCACCGCTCGCCCTCTCCCCTCCGGGCAGTTCATCCGCTTCATCTCCGTTGCCCGCGCGCGCATTGTTGATACGGTCAAGAATCCTGCTCATGCTCCCCTCCATGTTAACTTTCTAAATCAACTATAAGTATAGAAAATAAAATCAGCAAGTGTATTTTTATGAAATATCATAAATTCTTCCACTTCCGGCTTGGGTTATTCTGGCTATGATTGCTGGTGGTTGCAGTGGATGAGTGTTGCATTTTGTCAGTTTCTTCTCACATTTTCATTGTAAATGCTTCACCGTTCTTTTATGATTATGTTGCAATCTCATGCAATCATAATGGAGTTATTATGCCGCATACCACTGAACCACGCACCACGGAGAATATCACTGTCCGTATGCCACCGGAACAGCAGGAGAAGCTCACTGCCATTGCTGCCGAACTTGATCGTTCGCGCAACTGGGTCATCAATCAGGCCATCGAAAACTATCTGGATGTGTATGCCTGGCAGTCAGCGAAAATCCGCGAGCGGCTGAAGGAAGCGCATAAAGGCGGAAAATTCGTAAGCGGTTCGGAAATATCGAAACTTGTTGAGTCCTTCAGGCCATGATGAAGGTACGGCCATGATGAAGGTGCGGTGGCTTGCCGGGGCGCGGGATGATTTGGAATCCATAGGTCGGTATATTGCACAGGATAATCCTGCCGCCGCCTATCGCACCGTTGCTGGCATTGAAGCTGCCGTGAACCTGCTTGAACATCATCCCCATATGGGGCGTGATGGGCGCGTTGGAAAAACGCGGGAGCTTGTTGTCACTGGACTTCCCTATATAATACCTTATTACCTTTATCAGAATGAAATCCGGATTCTGGCCGTGATGCACGAAGCACGGAAATGGCCGGACGATTTTTCAACGCATTAACCGCCAGAACCATGAAAGTCATCACCCGCTTCGCACCTTCGCCCACCGGATTCCTCCATATCGGAGGGGCGCGCACGGCGCTGTTCAACTGGCTGTTCGCGCGGGCGCATGGCGGACAGTTCCGTTTGCGCATTGAAGATACCGACCGCGAGCGTTCCACCCAGGCCGCCGTGGACGCGATTCTCGACGGGCTGCACTGGCTGGGGCTGGAGTGGGATGGCGACGTGGTGCACCAGTTCTCCCGCATGGAGTGCCATGCGCAGATCGCGCGGCAACTCATCGAACAGGGGAACGCTTACTATTGCTATTGCACCCCGGAGGAGCTGGATGCCCAGCGCGTCGAAGCGCAGGCCACCAAACGCCCGTTCCGCTATAACCGCAAGTGGCGCGATGCCGACGCTTCCGAAGCCCCCGCCGATACGCGCGGCGTGGTGCGCTTCAAAATGCCGCTCACCGGCGAAACGGTGATTGAAGATAAAGTGCAGGGGCGCGTGGTAGTGCAGAATGAGGAACTGGAAGACCTCATTATTTTGCGCTCGGACGGTACGCCGACCTATATGCTCGCCGTGGTGGTGGACGATCACGATATGGGCGTCACCCACGCCATCCGTGGCGACGACCATCTGAACAACGCCTTCAAGCAGGTGCAGATTTTCCAGGCGCTGGGGTGGGAGGTTCCCATCTATGCACATATTCCGCTCATCCACGGGGCGGACGGGGCGAAGCTCAGCAAGCGTCACGGTGCGCTTGGGGTAGATGCCTACCGCGCGATGGGCTATCTGCCGGAGGCGCTCCGGAATTATCTGGTGCGGCTCGGCTGGAGCCACGGTGACGATGAAATTTTCTCCACCGAGCAGGCCATCGCGTGGTTCGGCCTTGAGCATATTGGCCGCTCGCCCGCACGGATTGATTTCACGAAAATGGAAAGCGTCAACGCGTATTATATCAAAAATGCGGAGGATGAGAGGCTGGCGGAGATGATTCTTTGTCATCCTGAGCACAGCGAAGGATCTCTCGCGGCAGGAGATCCTTCGGCTTCGCCTCAGGATGACATTGCCCGCACCCGCCTCCTCGCCGGCATGAAAGGCCTGAAGGAGCGCGCGAAAACCCTGAACGAACTGGCCGCGAGTGCCGCGTTTTATCTCCACCGTCCGCCCTTCAACGCGAAGGCGGCGCAGGCGCTGGAAGGCGGCGGCGCGGATGTTATCGCCACCCTCCTGCCGCTGCTGGAAGGGCTGGAGGCATGGTCGGAGGCGAGCATTGAAACGGGGGTGAAAGCCATCGCGGAAAAGCTGGGGCTGAAACTGGGGAATGTCGCGCAGCCGCTCCGCGCGGCGCTCACCGGCTCCAACATCTCGCCCCCCATCTTCGAGGTGATGGCCGTGCTGGGGCGGGAGGAAACCCTTGCGAGATTGGGCAAGCTGGATTAGTTTTGGTCGTCATGCCCTGAAGTGCGTAGCGATTCTAGGGACGTCCATCTCTCCGCGTATACGTTGCATGATGGATCGCCCTAGAATTTTTCCTGACGGAAAAATTCAGGCGATGACGCAGGAATGTTTTATTACTTATTGATAGGTCACCATGCCCCCCCTCCCCCTCGTCATTGCGCCGGATCCTCGGCTGAAGCAGAAATCCCTTCCCGTGGAGAAGGTGGATGATAAACTCCGCGCGTTCATTGATGATATGCTTGATACCATGTACGCCAGCAACGGCATCGGCCTCGCCGCCGTGCAGGTGGGGGTGCACAAGCGCATTCTGGTGATGGACGTGGCGCACGGCTCCAGCCGCTATCCCGAAACGCAGCACCACCATCACCATGACGGGCATTGCAACCACGATCACGACCATGACGACCACGCCCCGCAACCCGTGTTCGAGCCGATGGTGCTGGTGAATCCGGAGATTATTGAATCCTCCGCCGAGGAGCGCGACTACGAGGAAGGCTGCCTCTCCTTCCCCGGCCAGTATGCGGAGGTGACGCGCCCGGCCTACGTGAAGCTGCGCTACCTCGATTATGATGGAAAACCGCAGGAGCTGGAAGCGGAAGGGCTGCTCGCCACCTGTGTGCAGCATGAAATGGATCATCTGGAGGGCGTCACCTTCGTGGATCACATCTCCCGCATGAAACGGGATATGATCCTGCGGCGGCTGACGAAAGAGAAGCGGGGGTAACATATTTTCCGTCATTCCCGCGCCCTCTTCGCAAGAAAAACTGGCGGGAATCCATCTTTATTGTCATTCTGAGCGAAGCGAAGAATCTCCCGCAACAAACTTGAGATGTTTCGCTTCGCTCAACATGACACGCTAATGGATTTCCGCCAGTGCTTTCCGGAAAAGGCTGGCTGGAATGACGGTTTTGGAGAATACCTCGTATGCGCCTTATCTTCATGGGAACGCCGGATTTCGCAGTGCCCGCGCTGGCGACACTGATCGGAAGCCAGCATCAGGTGGTGGCCGTGTATACCCAGCCGCCGCGCCCGGCGGGGCGGGGGCAGCAGGTGCAGAAGCCGCCCGTGATGCTGCTTGCGGAGAAGCACGGGCTGGAAGTGCGCACGCCCATAAGCCTGAAAGACCCGGCGGAGCAGGCCGCCTTCACCGCGCTGAACGCGGATGCTGCCGTGGTCGCCGCGTATGGAATGCTGCTGCCGCAGCCCATCCTCGATGCGCCGCGCTTCGGCTGCGTGAATATCCACCCTTCCCTGCTGCCGCGATGGCGCGGCGCGGCGCCCATCCAGCGCGCGCTGCTGGCGGGCGATGCGGAAACGGGCGTGTGCATCATGCAGATGGATGCGGGGCTGGATACTGGCGCGGTGCTGATGCGCGGCTCCTTCGCCATGCCGCCGGACGCCACCACGGGTCGTCTTTTTCCTGTGCTGGCGGATATGGGCGCGAAGCTGCTGATGATGACGCTCGATAGAATCGCGGAAGGCACGGTGATCAAAACGCCGCAACCCGCAGAGGGCGTAACCTACGCAAAAAAACTCACCCGCGAGGATTACCCGCTGAACTGGCATCACACCGCACGAATGCTGGATTTTCAGGTGCGCGGGCTTCACCCCTCGCCGCTCGCCACAATGATTTTCGGGGATACCATCCTGAAAATTCACGCGGCGCGAGCAGAGCATATCGCACACGATCAGCCTCCCGGCACGGTGCTGGATAATAAACTCCTCATCGCCTGCAAGGAAGGTGCGCTGCGGATTCTTGCGCTGCAGAAGCCGGGCGGGAAGGCACTTGCGGCGGCGGATTTCCTGCGCGGATTCCCGATTCCGGAAGGCACACAGCTCATCACCCATCATTGATCACCCGCCATGCCCCGCTACAAACTCACGCTGGAATATGATGGAACCAATCTGGCCGGATGGCAGCGCCAGAAGGATGCGCCAAGCGCGCAGCAACATCTGGAGGAAGCGATCCACCGCTTCTGCCAGGAACACGTGACCGCCGCCTGCGCGGGGAGGACGGATGCGGGCGTACACGCGCGCGGGCAGGTGGTACATCTTGATCTCACGGCGGAGCGCAGCCTGTTTTCCATCCGCAACGGGCTGAATTATTACCTTGAGAACAAGCCCGTCGTAGTGCTGGATATTGAGAATGTCGCGGCGGATTTCAACGCGCGTTTCGATGCGAAGAAGCGGCATTACCGCTATATCATTGCCAACCGCCCTTCGCCGCTGGTGCTGGATGCAGGCCGCGCGTGGTATGTGCGCGCGCCGCTTTCGCTGCATCCGATGCAATATGCCGCGCAATACCTCACCGGCCATCATGATTTCACGAGCTTCCGCGCCGCCGGATGCCAGGCCAAAAGCCCGATGAAAACGCTGGATGCCATTACCGTGAGGCAGGAGGGGGAATATTTCATCTTCGATCTTTCCTCGAAATCGTTTCTCTATCATATGGTGCGGAACATCGTGGGGACGCTGGCCGAAGTCGGCATGGGGCATCGGAAACCGGGGGACGTGTGGAAAATTCTTGAGGCAAAAAACCGTACCCTCGCCGGGCAAACCGCCGCCGCCTGTGGGTTATATTTCATGAGGGTGGAGTATTAGGGTTGTCGCTCCGGCCGGGTAAAACATCAGTGTGTTGTTTTTACACAAGATGTTCTATCCGGTCGGAGACGACGGCAGGTGCTTAGAGGTGAATCCAGCGCAAGCAGAGTAGCACGATCAGTGTCAGTCCGATAAGCACAAAGAACGTCCTCCTCATCTGCACACGAGCGTTAGCACTTTCCTGGGCGAAGTGAATGTGCTCGTCGTCCTTTGTATAATGCTCGCCTGGTTTCTTGAAAGTCAGCCAGTCGTCATCTACAAGGATGCGTCCTTTGATCGTCCAGCGGTAGAGCCAGAAGAGGATGCAGGACAGCACGGCAGCATCACACAACATTTCGAGTTTCTGAATTGAGAAAAATTCCTGCAGTTGCATTGCTTTGCTTTGCTCCAAGCGGGTTCCATGAGGGAAGCCGCAGAAAAAGGGAAATTTGAAATCCCTGAAAACTAAAAGTGAAGTTAAGTTATTGGGATTATAATACCACAACTATAAATAAGTTGCAATAATTATTATGGGGGAAGACGGGGGTTATGCTTCGCCGCAGCACTGGCACTTGGAATCGCGGTGGAGCACCACTTTTCTGGCTTCAGGATGCAGCACATCTACCAGCAGAAGCTGGCCGGAGAGGCTTTCGCCAAGCCCCAGTATCTCTTTGATAATTTCAGAAGCCTGCCAGGTTCCGAGCAACCCCGCCAGCGGCGGAAACACCCCGTTTTCCGAGCAGGGCGGGATGGTTCCCGGCGGCGGAAGTTCCGGATACAGGCAGCGGTAGCACGGGTGCGGCGCGCCAAGGTGCGCCTTGAACGTGGAAAGCTGCCCCTCGAACCGCCCCAGCGCGGCGGAAACCAGCGTCTTTTTCAGGCGGAAACACGCATCGTTCACCAGGAAGCGCGTCTCGAAATTATCGCAGCCATCGGCGATGATGTCGTACCGGGAAATAAGCGAACCGGCATTCTG
>JAHFPR010000036.1 GCA_023269645.1 Alphaproteobacteria bacterium
CGCCGCAAGCCATGCCTCCACCTGCAGCATCGTGCGGATGCCGCCGCCAAGCTGCACGGGAATTTTCAGCGCGCCAAGGATCGCCCGCACCGCCGCTTCGTTCACCGGCCTGCCCGCGAACGCGCCGTTCAAATCCACCACGTGGAGCCACTCCGCGCCCGCATCCTCAAACTTTTTCGCCTGCGCAGCCGGGGAATCAGAGAATACGGTAGCCGCCTCCATCGCCCCGCGCAACAGCCGCACACAGTTTCCATCTTTCAAATCTATGGCGGGGAAGAGGATCATGGTTTTCCCCTGTCACCCCGCGCATTGCCTTCCCTGTCACCCCGCACATTACCCTCACTGTCACCCCGCACTTGTTGCGGGGTTATGGCGGAGGCGGAGTATAACCCCGCAACAAGTGCGGGGTGACAACTTTCATACCAGGGTTTCATACAAATCTTTCCATTCAGGATTATGTTTTTCAATGGCATCACTTTTGAAGCTGCGCTTCCATTTCTTGATGATTTTCTCGCGCCATATCGCCTGCTGTATATCACCATAACACTCATAATATACCAGCATCTTCACGTTATGTTTCCTGGTATATCCAGGAACCATTCCTTCCTTATGTTCCCACACCCGTCGTGGAAGATTATTCGTTACGCCTGTATAAAAATACCCGTTCTTACGGCTGGCAAGAATGTAGACATAGTAATTATGCTCTTTCATATTCTTTGCCTTACCCCCTCCCTGTCACCCCGCACTTGTTGCGGGGTTATCCTTCAATCCCAAAAGATATGCTATTTCCATAATGATCTCTGCTTTAACCCCGCAACAAGTGCGGGGTGACAAAACTACCCCTCCATCCCCAGGAAATTCCCGATCACCTTGAACCCTGTTTTCTGGCTTTTTTCGGGGTGGAACTGTGTGCCCATGATGTTCTCGCGCGCGACCAGCGCCGTGATTTTTCCGCCGTAGCCCACTTCCGCCATCACATCCGAAACATCGGCGCAGCGCATGGCGTAGCTGTGCACGAAATAGGCGTGATCATGATCCGTCAGCCCGGAAACGATGGGGTGCGCCCCGGTGATTTCCAGCTCATTCCAGCCCATATGGGGGATTTTGAGCGAGGGATCGTCCGGTGTGATTTTCACCACCTCCGCCTCCAGCCAGCCTAAGCCCGGATGCTCGCCGTTCTCGAAGCCGCGCTCGGCCAGCAACTGCATCCCCACGCAAATCCCCAGGAACGGCTTGCCGCGCTCCAGCACTTGCTCGTGCAGCGTTTCCAGCAGGTGCGGCACGGCGCGGATGCCCGCCATGCAATCCGCGAACGCCCCCACGCCCGGCAGCACGATGTGCGACGCAGTTTTCACCTCGAACACATTATCCGTCACCACCACGCTATGCCCGGTAATTTCCGCCACGCGCTCGAACATCTTGGCGGCGGAATGCAGATTCCCGGAGCCATAATCAATGATGGCGACCTTCATGCGCCCTGCCCCGCCTGCGCCGCCGTGAAGAAGCGCAGCCCGGCCTCTTTGATGTTGCCCGCACAGGTAACATCATAAAGCACATAGCCCTGACGCTTCAGGGCATAGCCGCGCCAGTCCGGAGCCTCGAACCCTACCCAGGCATAGAACGCCACACGCAGCACTTCCAGCTGCTCCTCGGAAATCACCCCCTGCGTCGAGAGCGCGTAAAGCAGTGCGAGCACCGCCATAATGATACCACAGAGCGGCCATATGCGGTAATACGCCGCCCAGAATAGGGTGAGAATAAACGCCCAGAAGGAGAATCCTTCCCGCACGAACACCGCCTTTTCCAGCGGATTTTCGGCGGATTCTTTCACATACACGCTGTAACTTTTGAATCCCCTAGCCACCGAGTTGCCCCTTGGTCGAGGGAACCGCATCGCTCTTGCGCGGGTCAATGGCGATCGCCTCGCGCAAACTCCGCGCCAGTGCCTTATAGCAGGATTCCACAATGTGATGGTTGTTCAGCCCGTAAAGATTCTCCACGTGCAGGGTGATGCCCGCATTCTGCGCGAACGCGCCGAACCATTCCTTGAACAACTCCGTATCCATTTCGCCCAGCTTATCCCGCGTGAACTCCACTTTCCAGATGAGGTAAGGCCGCCCGGAAATATCCAGTGCCACGCGCGAAAGCGTTTCATCCATCGGAATCAGCGCGGAGCCATAGCGCGTGATGCCCTTCATCTCGCCGATAGCTTTCGCAAACGCCTGGCCTATCGCAATCCCCACATCCTCGGTGATGTGGTGGCAATCAATGTGCGTATCGCCCTTGGCTTCCAGGGTCAAATCCATCAGGCTGTGGCGCGAAAGCTGCTCCATCATATGGTCGAGGAAACCCACCCCGGTGGAAACCTTATAGCTCCCCGTTCCGTCCAGATTCAGGGAAACTTTTATCCGGGTTTCCTTGGTATTGCGTTCGATGGTGGCTTTGCGCGGCATATTAACCCTTGAAATTCCGTTCAATTCACCCCAAATATACTGCACGCCGCAACAAAACAACAGAAAAACCTCATGCAGCACGAATCCAGCGCCTTCCCCAACTGGCACGGAACCACCATCCTCTGCGTGAGGAAGGACGGCGAAGCGGTGATGATCGGCGACGGCCAGGTTTCCGTCGGCCCCACCATCATGAAGGGCAACGCGAAGAAACTCCGCAAGCTCGGCGAGGGGCGGATTATCGCCGGATTCGCGGGCGCGACCGCCGATGCGCTCACACTCTTTGAACGCCTCGAAGCCAAGCTCGAAGCCCATTCCGGCAATCTCACCCGCGCCTGCGTGGAGCTGGCGAAAGACTGGCGGACGGACAGGTATTTGCGCCGGCTGGAGGCCATGCTGCTGGTGGCCGATAAGGAAATTACGCTGGTCATCACCGGAACCGGCGACGTGCTGGAACCAGAGCATGGCGTGGTGGCCATCGGCTCCGGCGGGAATTATGCGCTCGCCGCCGCCCGCGCGCTGATGGATCAGAAAAAACTCACCGCCGAGGAAATCGCCCGCCGCGCCATGAAAATCGCCGCCGACATCTGCGTCTACACGAACGGGAACGTGACGGTTGAGGTGATAAAATAGCTACCGTCATTCCAGCGAAAGCTGGAATCCAGCGCGGCGCGTCTGCACCGCAAAAGGCTTTTTATAAGAAGTCTGGATGCCAGCTTTCGCTGGCATGACACTTCTGTTTTTGAGCAAAATTTGAGCATAAAGAGAAATCAATGAACAACGCCACCGTAGAAACAATAGAAAAGCGTGTTGCGAAAATGTACGCAGATATGAATGCATTGGCAATAACCCACGGAGACAGGATAAAACGCGGTTATAATGTGCTGTATGGCCCGCCTATGGTTAAGCCTAAATTGATGCTGATTTCTTTCCAGCCAGGCGGCGAGGATGGCATAGCCTATCAAACATATCCTGATACATTAGCTTATGTTAAGGATAACTTTAAGTTCGGCAAAACCTTACGCAAACATATGCAGGAGGCAGGCTTGTCTGATGTGCTGGAAAAACATACGGTAGCCACTACAGCAGTGTTTGCTCAGGCTCCTGCGTCAGAAAGCAGCAAATGGGCAACTGGCAAAGGCAGCTATAAAATATGGAGGGAATTTTCTTTGGAAAGTGTGCGGGAGCTTATTGATTTGATGCACCCCGAAGTGATTGTAATTTTTGGAACAAAAACGAAGGACATCTTCAAGCCAGAGCTTACAAACACACGCCATAACCACAAACAACATATTCTGACATATGGTGAAGGCGAATTAGAAGGCATCCCCCTTGTTTACTGTATGCACTTAAGCCAGGGATGGGTAGCCAGTGAGGTACAAAAATCTTTCCGGAAAGTAAAAGAATTACTAGCGTGTCGTTGACCTCACCAGACCCCGGCATACGCCGGGGTGACACAACCCGAAACCCATGCCCCCCACCCACCGCCACATCTTCATCGCCGGGCTGCATCGCAGCGGGACTACCCTGCTCCAGCGCATCCTGCGGGAGCATCCGGAGATCAGCGGCTTTCGGGATACCGGCGCGCCGGAGGATGAGGGGCAGCATTTGCAAAGCGTCCTCCCTGGCGCGGGAAAATGCGGCGGGCCTTCGCGCTTTGCCTTAAACGGCGAGGCCTATCGCAAGGCCGTAGCGGCGTGCGTGACCCCGGAAAACCGCGAGAAACTTTTTGCGGAATGGTCGCCGCACTGGAACCTTGAAAAGCCCTTCCTGCTGGAGAAATCGCCCCCCAACACGCTGCGCGCACCGTATCTGGAGGCACTTTTTCCCCCAAGTTATTTCATCTATATCGTCCGGCATCCCATCCCCGTGGCGTTCTCGATGGCGGAGCGCGAGTGGGCGGGCAGCACCTCCATCCCCGCGCTGATGCGCAACTGGTGCGCGGGCTATCGCTATGCGCTGGCGGATATGCCCCGCCTTCAACACTCCCTCCTGATCCGCTACGAGGATCTGACGGCGCATCCGGCGGCCACGCTGGAGAAAATCTACGGGTTTCTGGGCGTGAAACCGCTGGCCGCGGCGGAGCCAGTGCAGCCCTCCAACGACAAGCACTTCGAGGCGTGGGAGGATTTCTCGCGCAGGCACAGGCTTCAGGCACTGCGGATTAAATCCCTGCAATCGCACCTGGAAACCTTCGGTTATTCCTTGCGGGAACCGTATATTCAGGCTATGGAGCAGCTATGACCTCCCTTTCCCCGCGTGAAATAGTTTCCGAACTGAACCGCCACATCATCGGGCAGGAGGATGCCAAGCGCGCGGTCGCCATCGCGCTGCGCAACCGCTATCGCCGCAAGCAGGTTCCGGAGCCGCTGCGGGATGAGATTGTGCCGAAGAACATCCTGATGGTGGGGCCGACAGGCTGCGGGAAAACCGAGATCGCGCGGCGGCTGGCCAAGCTCGCCAACGCGCCGTTCCTGAAAATCGAGGCCACGAAATTCACCGAGGTGGGCTATGTGGGGCGGGATGTTGAATCCATCATCCGCGACCTGATGGAAATCGCCGTCAACATGGTGCGCGCGCAGATGCGGAAGGATGTTTCCGCCAAGGCCGAGCTTCAGGCGGAGGAGCGTGTGCTGGATGCGCTGGTGGGCGAAACCGCCACGGCGGATACGCGCCAGAAGTTCCGCAAGATGCTGCGCGAGCGGCAGATGGACGACCGCGAGGTAGAGCTTCAGGTGGCTGATGCCGGCAAAAGCGGCATGAATATGTTTGATATTCCGGGAATGCCCGGCGGGCAGATGGGGATGCTGAATCTCGGCGATATGCTCGGCCAGGTGATGGGCGGCAAGCCCGCCAAAACGCGCAAGATGAAAGTCGCGGAGGCCTACGACGTGCTGATGGAGGAAGAGGCTGACAAGCTCATTGACCAGGATAAAATCACCCGCAGTGCCATCGAACTGGTGGAAAATGACGGCATCGTGTTCATTGACGAGATGGATAAAATCACCGCGCGCAGCGGCGAGGTGAAAGGCGGCGGGGACATCAGCCGCGAGGGGGTGCAGCGCGATTTCCTGCCGCTCATCGAGGGAACACTTGTGCCCACCAAATACGGCCAGGTGAAAACCGACCATATCCTGTTCATCGCCAGCGGCGCGTTCCACCTCGCCAAACCCTCGGATTTATTGCCGGAACTGCAAGGCCGCCTGCCCATCCGTGTGCAGCTTTCACCCTTGAGCGAGGCCGATTTACTGCGCATCCTCACCGAGCCGGAAGCCAGCCTCACAAGGCAATACGAAGCACTGATGAAGGTGGAAAACGTCGCGCTCGATTTCACGGAGGATGGGTTGAAGGCCATCGCGCGTATCGCCACGAAAGTGAACAACAACGTGGAGAATATCGGCGCGCGGCGGCTGCATACCATCCTGGAGAAACTGCTGGAGGAAATCAGCTTCGCCGCCGGGGATACCGCCGCACCGCAGATTACTATTGATGCGAAATACGTGGAGGAAAAACTCGGCTCCCTCACCCAGCAGCAGGATTTGAGCAAGTTTATTCTGTAGAAACTAATCGCGGGAAAGCTGGGCTTCCGCTTCGGCAAAAAAGCGGTACATCAGTTGGATGGTCTGGATTTCCCGGTTCTCCAGCACCCCATCCGCCCGCACCAGAGATTGCGCGGAACGCCGCACAAATTGCGCGTGTTCGGGATCCGTCACCAGCCGGAACACAGCATCGCGGATCGTTTCCTGATCCGGATGCTGCCCGCGCACCCACCGCGCCATCGCCTCCGTATCCTGTACGCCCGCAGCGGCGCGTTCGCGGCAATATTCGATAATGACATCCCGCTCTTTCTTCTGGATATAATCATCCGACATCGCCACCCAGTGGAGAATGAGCAGGCCGTCCCGCGTATCGCTGATGATTTTATCCTGGGCGGAGGGGGATGGTTCCGCAGCTTCCCTCATGGCAAATGCGCCGCGCCCATTCAGGGCAGGCTTGCGCGCGAATAATTTACCAAAAAACCCCATACCGCCCTTCAATCTTCCTTTGAAGCATACTCCCGTTCGCAGGAAGCTGCAATACGCTTGCAGGCGGAGTTCAGCCAACTGTTATTTTTCTCTCTGCGGCGCGCGCGGAGCCTTGTATACCGCCTCGCCGGAAAGGGGGTCAATCGCCGTGCCGGGCGGGCGGGTGCGTACGCCGACCTTCTGCGTGGCCTCCACCAGTCCCCGGATGTCCTCCGTGCTCATCCCTTCGTTCGATTCTTCCGCCATACCATGCTCCATGATTATTGAGGTATATTATATCCCCTTGAAACAAGTACCCCGTCATTCCCCGACTTTTTGTGCGAGCAAAAAGTATAGGGGAATCCATGCCTGCCAGAAGAATGGATCGCCCTATAATTGCTTTGCAGTTCGGGCGATGACGGCATTACTTGTTTCAAGGGGATATAGCCCATTATTGATATTCCGGCTATTCTACCACACCACATACTAACAAACCATTAACGGTTTTCCCTTTTTCTCCGCAACAGCACATAAAGCGCGCCGAAGCCGCCATCTTCCGGCGCGGCGTGGCAGAACATCACCAGGTGCGGGCGGAGATCAGGGAGGTTCAGCCAGCGCGGAACGGCCTCCTGCAATACGCCGCGCTTTTTGCCCGTCAGGATATTTTCTTCGGAACGCGCGCCCTTGCCGGTGACAATCAGCACCACGCGCCTGCCCTCCCCCCACGCGGCAGGAATAAATTGCCGGAGTGCGTGGAGTGCCTCATCCTGCGTATAACCGTGAAGATCGAGTTGCGCTTCAACGGGCATTTTCCCCTTGCGGAATTTCTCGGCAGTATTTCTATCCACTCCGCTGGCATCGCCGAGGGAAAGTTCGGAATAGGAAGGGGGTGGTGCTCCTGTGTCACCCCGCACGCGTTGCGGGGTTAAACACTTGGCCGACCCTAACCCCGCAATCGCTTCGCTCTGCGGGGTGACAGCATTTTTATCCTTTACCCCCTTCCCTGCAACCCGCTCCTTCCGGCCAAGTTTCTTCGCCGCGCGCACTTCCGCTTCCCACAGCGCATCATCATCTTCGGGATTATGGGTATCGTTTATCATGCTGGAAGTGTAGCAGGCGCACCCGGCACTGTCACCCCCCGGCCTGTGCAATCCACGCGATGGCTTCCACCACTTCCCGCACGCCGTGCAGCCGCTTTTCCGGCGTTTCCCACTCCCGCCCGATGACGGCCAGCTTATGGTCGGGGCGCAGCTTGAACATGGCGGGATGCGCGCTGACATATGCGAGCAGCTTCTCCGGCGCAGCGAACGCATCCTTATAAAATTCGATGGTCGCGCCCTTCGTGCCCGCGTCCAGCTTGGCTATGCCCGCCTGCCTACACAGTCGCTTCAAGGCCACCGTCGCCAGCAGGTTTTCCACCTCCGCCGGAATCGTTCCGAAGCGATCCACCAGCTCCGCCGCCATCGCCTCCACCTCCGCCTCCTCCCGCAGATAGGCGATGCGGCGATAGAGGCCGAGCCGCAGCGGCAGATCGCTGACATAGTTTTCCGGAATCAGCACCGGAATCCCCAGATTCACCCTGGCGATGGTTTCCTCCTCCGGAGCCGCCACCTTCGCGCCCACCCCCTCGCCCCCTATGCGGGGCGAGTTTTGCATCTGCCTGTCCACCGCGCGAAGCTGCATGATCGCTTCCTGCAATAAATGCTGGTATAGCTCCACGCCGACTTCGCGCACCTGGCCGGATTGCTCATCCCCCAGCAGATTCCCAAAGCCGCGTATGTCCATATCGTGGCTGGCGAGCGAGAACCCCGCCCCCAGCGTATCGAGCTTCTGCATCACCTCCAGCCGTTTCTGCGCCTGCACGGTGGGAATTTTTCCGCCCGGCAGCGTGAGGTAGGCGTAGGCACGCACCTTGGAACGCCCCACCCGCCCGCGAATCTGGTAAAGCTGCGATAGCCCGTAACGATCCGCGCGGTGCACCACCAGCGTGTTGGCCTGCGGAATATCGAGGCCGGATTCAATGATGGTGGTGGAAAGCAGCACGTCATACTGCCCGTCCACGAAGGCCTGCATGATGCGCTCCAGCGTATCGGGCGGCATCTTCCCGTGCGCAGAAATAACTTTAACTTCCGGAACCAATGCTTTGATTTTCAGCTCCATTTCTTCCAGATCACTGATGCGCGGGCAGACATAGAAGGTGCGCCCGCCCCGGTAATGCTCACGCAGGATGGCCTCGCGGATCACGATGCCGTCGTAGGGCATCACGTAGGTGCGCACGGCGAGCCTGTCCACCGGCGGGGTGGCGATGAGGGAGAGATCGCGGATGCCCGCCAGCGAAAGCTGCAACGTGCGTGGGATGGGCGTGGCGGTGAGGGTGAGCACGTGAGTATGCGCGCGGAGTTTTTTCAGACGCTCCTTCTGGCGTACGCCGAAATGCTGTTCCTCATCCACGATGACGAGGCTCAGGTTTTTGAACTGCACGTCGCCCGAAAGCAGCGCGTGTGTGCCCACGATAATATCCACCTCCCCGGAGGCCAGACCCGCCTTCACCTCATCCTGTTCCTTAAGATGAACCATGCGCGATAACATTTTGACATTGATGCTGAATCCTGCGAACCGCCGCGCAAAATTCTCGTAATGCTGGCGGCAGAGCAGTGTGGTGGGAGTGATGACGGCGATCTGATTATTGTTATTGGTTCGCTCCCTGCTCGCCTCCTGGCTCGCAGATGATCCTAACGCGCTACGCGCGACTAAAGTCTGCTCGGCTACTGCCTCGCTTTCTTGCCTCACTGACCCCTGAACTCCGACCACTGCCCGTTGCGAAGCAACCGCAAACGCCGCCCTTAACGCCACCTCCGTTTTTCCGAAGCCCACATCGCCGCAGATGAGGCGATCCATCGGCTTGCCGGAAGCAAGGTCGTCCAGCACCTCCTCGATGGCACGGAGCTGATCTTCCGTTTCCGTATAGGGGAAGCGCGCGCAGAACTGCTCGTAACTTCCGCCGGGGCGGAACACTTCCCCCTCCCGCATCGCCCGCGCCGCCGCAATCTGCAGCAATTCCTCCGCCGTCACACGGATGCGGGATTTCAGCTTCGCGGTGCGCTGCTGCCACGCCAGCCCACCGAGTTTATCCAGCTCCACCGTTTCATCGGCGGGGCCGTAGCGCGTGATGAGGTCGCTGTTTTCCACCGGCACGAACAGGCGGTCGCCGTCACGGTAGATAATCTTCAGGAAATCGTGCGAAATATTCTGCACCGTGAGAATTTCCAGCTTCTCGAAACGCCCGATACCGTGCTCCCGGTGCACCACCAGCTCGCCTTCCTGAAGGTTCTGCGCCTCCTCCAGAAAATGCCCGGTGCGCTTGCGCCGCGCGGCGGTGCGGAACAGCTTTTCACCCAGAATATCCTGCTCGGTGATGAGGATGAGGCCATCCGCGATAAAGCCGCTGTCGAACGGCAGGATCGCAAGCCCCACCGCCCCACGCGGAATCGCATCCCCCGCACACGCCACAGGAACGGAGGCGATGTTATATTCCCCCAGCATCTTCTCCATCCGCACCCGCGAGCCTTCGGAGAAGCAGGCGATGAGGGCGATTCTGGAAGGAGCAGGGAGCAGGGAGCAGGGAGCACTATTCTTCCCTACCCCCTGCTCCCTACCCCCTGCTCCCTGCTCCCTGCTCCCTGCTCCCTGACCAAGAAACTCCCCTACCCCCTCGAACGCCGAAGCCTTTTTCTGCACCGCCTCCGCCGCAAAATCCGGTACGCCGCGCCAGTTTTTCTGCTCCACGCCCGCCCCCTCCGGGAGCGTATACGGATGCAACTGCACCACCGCGCGCGCACACAACGCAGCACTCCATTCCTGTTCCGTAAGGTAAAGCAGATCCGGCGGGATGGGCTTATAGGCTCCGTCCGCGCCCTCCTCCATCGCGGCTTTCCGCGCGGCGTAGCTTTCCTTGATCAGGGTGAGACGCTCGCGGTGCGCTTCCTCCGCCAGATGATCCATCGCCACCGCCGCGCCGGGAACATAATCGAACACGGTGTCGAGCTTCTCATAGAACAGCGGCAGCCAGTGCTCCGTGCCCGCATAATGCCGCCCGGAGGAAACCGCCTCATACAGCGGATCGGCCTTGATGACCGCGCCGAAAAGCTCCCGGTAGCGGCTGCGGAAACGGCGGATGGTGTCTTCATCCAGCAGTGCCTCGCCCGCCGGAACAAGCGCGATTTCCTGGCGTGTTTCGCCGGGCTTGGTGAGCTGCGTCACCGGGTCGAACACGCGGATGGTTTCCAGCAGGTCGGCGAAAAAGTCCAGCCGCAGCCCCTCCCGCTCGCCCGCCGGGATGATGTCCACAATGCTCCCGCGCACGGCGAATTCCCCCGGCTCGGTGGCGGTGCTGCCGTGGTTATAGCCGTTCCGCGCCAGAAAATCCGTGAGGCGCGCCCGGTCAATCTCACCGCCCACGCGCCCGGCCAGGCTACGCGCGGCCAGCACCTCGCGCGGCAGCACACGCTGCGCTGCGGCGTTGGCGGTTGTTAAAATAATGGAGGGTGCAAGGCGCAGGGAGCAGGGAACAGAATTCTTTTTTGCTCCCTGCTCCCTGCCTCCCGCTCCCTGTGCCAGCGCGCTCAAGCACCGAATCCTGCGGCTAACGGCGATGACGCTGGGGGAAACGCGGTCGTAGGGAATGCAATCCCATGCGGGGAGCATCAGCACCTCGATTTCCGGGAAAAAGAACGCGAGGCACGCGGCGGCGCGGCTCATCCGCATTTCATCCCGCGCGATATAGAGCACCGTGCCGTGCGCCCGCGCCATCTCCGCCAGCGCGAAAATTTCCGTGCCGTCCGGAACCGGCGCGAGGGTGATGTGTTTCATAGGTTCTTTCATGCGCGCCATTCTGTTCAAGTTGCTTTGAAGCGCAAGCTGGAAAGTGAAGATTGCGGGTGTTTTTGAAGGGTTCTAGACAAAATGTGCGTGGTGGTAACGATTTGTTAACCTTTTTGTGCTAGAGTAACAGACAGGGCAATAAAAAATTGGTGGTTCCAACGGAGAAATATTATGGGTTTGATGGATTTTCTGAAAGGTACAAAAGCAGCAGAGCCAGTTCCGTCACTGGAATTGGACAATAAAGCAACGGAAATATGTCCCGAAGACGTTGCCAAGTTGGATGAAGCACTCACATCCCTTAAGGGAGCGGCCTTAGTGCGCGCTGATAATAGTAGGGATGAATTAGTGCAGGGTGCCACAGAAAAAATGATTGCTTCCGCAGGTGATGATGTAGACGCCGCG
>JAHFPR010000192.1 GCA_023269645.1 Alphaproteobacteria bacterium
TTCAGCGGGCTATCCTCGAACTTCTCGAACTGGTCGCCGGAAGGCTGCGGCTGGATAATCGGGCGCGGATAGGGGGGGCAGCAGATGGTAGGCCGCGCGATGAGGTGCGAGGTGACGCTGCTGTTATCGCGGTAATTCTGCTCGTAGGCGACTCCCGGCGCGCCCTGGGCGATTCCGCCGACCATCGGCATCATTTTCGCTTCGGATTTTTTAGCGGCATCCAGGCGCAGTTCCTTATCTTTCGCCCGCACTTCCTGGCGCATCCCGGATTCGCTTCCGGATTGCAACTGACCGCGCGGAACGAGGTGATTCTCCACATTCCCCGCCGCACCGCCCTGCGTGATGGATGCGGGTGCGGATGAAGGAGGCGATACGGGGGTGGCGGCGGCCATATCCTGAACAACCACACTGGAGGCACTGACGGGCGCGCCATTCTTCTCCGATTCTTCCTTGGCGAAATGCTGTTCCTGCTTGCTCGGCGCGAGGTGATCCGCCACGCTATCCCCCTTGCTCTGCGCTACCTCGGTGGAGGGGGCGGGTATCGCAGGAGAGGGTGGCGGCGCGGCGGCGGCGGCGGCTGTGGTTTTGCCCTCTACCGGGGCGGGCGTTCCTGTGGAAGTATCCGTGGGGGCAGGAATCTGCGGTTTCTTCTCATCCACTTTCGCCAGGGGCTTCACCTGCACCGGGGGGGTGGATTTCGTGAAGGGGATGGGGGCGGGGGTGAGCAGTGTGGTCGCGTTGAGCGCAAGAACGATGGCCGCAGCCGCCACCGTGCCGCCGATGAGTGTGGTTTTTTTCATAAAATTCCTCCCAAGTTGGTTGAGCCTTCCGGCCAGTTTTGAAGTAGGACGCGCGGAACCTGCACTTCCTTGGGAAGTTTCCTGAATTTTCGTAAACTCCTCCATAGCTGCCGAGAAAGCGCGCTCCTGCGCCTCCTTCTCCGGTGCGGGGACGGAGAGTTTTTCGAGTTGTTCTTTCAGTTTATTGTCCGTCATATTTTCCTTTTCTCTTGTCACCCCGTCGCATGACGGGGTCTGGTCTTTCCGGATGCCGTCATAAAGACGGCATGACAATGCTCTTTCCTTCTATTATTCCCTGCAACTGCTTCTTCGCTTCCGAAATGCGCCAGGAGATTGTGCCCTCCGCGCAGCCCAGAATCTCGCCCGCCTGCTTGTGGCTTATGCCCTCCGCCATCACCAGCAGCACGGCATCCCGGTAGACCTCCGGAAGCTGGTGGATGGCGCGGAAAATCTCCCCGGCGAGGGCGGCATCCTCCTGCGTGTGCGCGCCGGATTCCATATCCTGATGCTCCGCGAAGGCGGATTCGTTCGCCGTGCGCCGCTTGCGGGAGGTATGGAAATCCTTGGCGGCATTCACCACCACGCGATACAGCCACGTAGTAAAAGAGGATTCCGCATGAAAACTGCCGAGTGCCCGCGCCAGCTTGAGGCATACTTCCTGCGCCACATCCTGGGCATCCGCCCGCGCGCCTGTCCATTTATAGGCAAATCTGTAGATTGTCATATAATGCCGCTCCAGCAGGCGGGAGAACGCAGCCGCATCGCCGTTGGCGGCGCGTTTTGCAAGCTGCGTGTCGTCCAGCTCCTGCATCTTCTATTGTTCCTTACAAGGGTAGGACGGCATGGCGGGGTGGTTCCTTGGGTTTATTTGCGGGCAATGGCATCACGGGCACGGGTTAGGAATATCCACCTGTATTTCCTCAATTTCTTTTAACACTTCTTCGGAAAGTGTAATCTCCATGCTTTTGATGTTTTCTTCCAGTTGCGCGAGCGTTGTCGCCCCGATGATCGCGCTGGTGAGGAAGGGCTGGCGGGTTATGAAGGCCAACGCCATCTGCGCGGGAATGAGGCCGTGCTGCTTCGCCAGTGCTACATAACGCTCTGTCGCGGCGAAACCCCTGGGGCGGTTATACCGCTGGAAGCGGCTGTAAATGGTGAGGCGGGAACCGGCGGGCATCGCACTGTTCAGGTATTTTCCCGTCAGCATCCCGAAGCCCAGCGGCGAATAGGCGAGCAACCCGCATCGCTCTTTAATGGCCATTTCCGCCAGCCCCACCTCGAAGCTGCGGTTAAGCAGGCTGTACGGGTTCTGGATGCTCACGATGCGCGGATACCCCTTTGCTGCCGCGCCTTCGAGGAATTTCATCATGCCCCAGGGCGTTTCGTTGGAAAGGCCGATGTGCCGCACTTTTCCCTGTTTCACCAGTTCCGAAAGCACCTCCAGCGTTTCAAAAATCGGGATGGGGTCGTCCTTGGGATCATGGGTATAGCCGAGCTGGCCGAAATTATTAACTTGCCTGTCCGGCCAATGGAGCTGGTAGAGATCAATATACTCGGTTTGCAGCCGCTTCAGGCTACCCTCCACCGCCTGCATGAGATGTTCGCGGCTGAGGCGCGTTTCGCCGCGCCCCAGATAGCCGAAACTCTCCGCGCGCCCCGTCACCTTGGTGGCGAGAATCACCTTATCGCGCTTGCCGGATTTCTTCAGCCACGTGCCAAGATATTCCTCCGTTTTCCCCTGCGTTTCGGCGCGCGGCGGCACGGGATACATCTCTGCCGCATCAATGAAATTGATGCCGTGCGCGAGTGCGAGATCAATCTGCGCGTGGCTCTCGGCCTCGCTGTTTTGCTCGCCCCAGGTCATCGTGCCGAGGCAGAGCAGGCTGACTTTTATATCTGTTGTACCAAGTGTGCAATATTCCATGCAGTTATGGAACGGGATTGCGGCGGGGAAGTCAAGTATTGTCATCCTGAACGAAGTGAAGGATCTCCTGCGGCGGGAGATCCTTCGGCTATGCCTCAGGATGACAGGAAAGAAACCGCAGCAACGCCGCAAGCGGCAATCCCTGTATCACATCCTCCCCGCCCTCCACGTGCGAAAACAGGTGCTTGCCGCCGGATTCATAATGGTAGCTGCCGCAGGCGTGATAGGGTTCATCCTGTCGCAGGTAGTCCTCGATTTCTGCATCCGAAAGCGCGCGCATGGAAAGCCGCGCCGGTTCCACCGTTGACCAGAGTTCTTCGCCGCCCCGGTAAAGTGCTGCCGCGCTGTGCTGGCAATGGGTTCTCCCCTGCATGGATTGAAGCTGCCGCACGGCGTTTGCATGGGTGAGGGGTTTGGAGAGGATAAGGCTTTCCAACGCACACACCTGATCCGCGCCGAGCACAAGCTGGCCGGGATGGGCGCGCGAAACGGATTCCGCCTTGGCGCGGGCAAGCGCGAGTGCCTGCTTTTCGGGAGGCAGATGCGCGAGGGCGGGCTTCAGTGCATCCTCATCCACGGCGGGCTTGATGATGGTGCAGGGAATCCCCGCATCCTCCAGCATTTTCCTGCGGATGACGGAGCCGGAAGCGAGGATGAGGGGGGTATCGGGCATAATGTGGATAAATTACAACATACTGCGCGGAAGGAAAACAGTTATAGTGTTTCTCCTTTATTTTCGGTACAAAAACAAAGGAGGGTACGCGCGCTACGCGGAAAAAATAGTAGGCGCGGCGCAGGCGATTCTGTATAATGCAAGGCAAGGGATTATCTGAAAGGAAGGGAATTATGACGATAAGCGCGGCGACATCGGCACTTTACGGGGGAATTTCCTGGGCATCTTTAGGGCACTCCACGTCGTTGACCTATACCATCGTCGGCGAGGAAAGCACCGACCAGTTCGGCAGAACGGTGAACACCGTTGACCCGGCAATGAAAAATGCTATTGATCAGGCACTGGCGCAATGGAACGAAGTGGCGAATGTCAGCATCCATTTCGTGCCGAATAAAACGGTGGATACCGGCAATGCCTTTGCGGTGGCTGCCAGCTCCGTCAATATCCTGTTTGAGCCGGG
>JAHFPR010000193.1 GCA_023269645.1 Alphaproteobacteria bacterium
CTGCCGAGGACATCAGCCAGCCGGTGAGCGGCAGGGCGAACATGAAGCCATAGAGCGCAAAATGCGCAAGATGCGCGAGCACCCCCTGCCAGCGCGGCAGAGTTTCGGGGAGGCGCGGGGGCGTGTTATTCCCCCGCCATACTGCCCGGAAGATTACCAGCCCCAGCACCACCGCGCCGAAGGATTTATGCAGGCCGTAAAGTTTGAACTTTTGAGGGGTATTCTGCAGCCCGGTCATGTAAAGCCCCAGTGCCAGCATCCCCAGAATGATAATCGCCATCCCCCAATGCAGCAGCATGGCGACAAGCCCGTAGCGTTCCCCGGTGTTACGCAGCTTCATGGGTTTCTTCCACCTTATTCCACGTTTGCTTCTGCCTCGATGGAAAGTTTCACCTCATCGGATACGAAAGGCAAAGCCGTGTTAATTCCAAACTCCGAACGCTTGATCGTGGTGCTGGCGGAAAATCCCGCAGTTTTCCTGTGCGCAACCGGGCTTTCTCCGATCTTGTTCAGCTTCACCTCAAGTGTGACAGGGTTTTCCACGCCGTGCAGGTTCAGCATCCCCGAAACCTTCGCGGTTTCCTTGCCCGTTACTTCCACCTTGTCGCTGATGAAGGTGGCGGTGGGGAATTTCACAGCATCAAGAAAATCCGCGCTTTCGATGTGCTGGTCAAATTTTTCGATGCCTGTCACCACGCTGTCCGTGTGGATAGTGATAGTCACTTTGCTGTTTTCCGGCTTGTCCTCATCCAGTTCCAGTGTTCCTTCTGTTTTCGCAAATTTGCCCGAAGGATTTGAGAAACCGAAATGGTTGGCCTGCCAGTCAATATTCGTATGGTTGGGGTCGAATTTATATTTTTCCGCCTGCGCGGGCGTGGCGTGGGCAAGCGCGAACACGGAAACGAGCAGTGTCGCGGCAAGGGTGCGGCAAGTGGCCTGGTACATAGCGATTCTCCTGAAATTTTGCTTACTACTGCCGCCTGACTTTGAGGGTCGTGGTGTGCGGGGCTTATATCCGAGCCGACATCATACGCCTGTTGCAATTATTTTGTATAGGGAAGATTGCGGTGCGGTGCCATTACTCTCCGCCCGCAAATCCCTCGACTTTTACGGCGGAATCGGTATAACCGGGCGGTAACCGTACATCCGGGGGAGTAGCTCAGCGGTTAGAGCAGGGTGCTCATAACGCCTTGGCCGGGGGTTCAAATCCCTCCTCCCCCACCATCCTCCTATTATAGTCATACCCGATAAGAATCTTACATTTTTATCTGGTTTTCCGCGCCGGAGGCAGCATATGCCAAATAATATTCTGTAAGAATATTATTTGGAAACACTATAATTGATGTGTTCCGGATGGGGCGGCGCACGTCTGGCAATCGCCCCTGCGCCTTATCCAAACAGTGCCGCGAGCAGATCCACTACCAGCCGCGTCGTGCGCATATTCTTGCCGCGACGGGGGTTATATTCCGCGATCTCCACCGCCGCACACTCCGGATGCGTGGCCAACCCCCGCAGGGCACGGAAGGTTTCGCCGGTCAGGAGGCCGTCTTCCGCCGGGCTGCCCACGCCTGGCGCATGGGCGGGGTCGAACGCATCGAGATCAATGGTGATACCGAACGCCTCCGTGCCCTGCGTGACGCGCCCCACCGCCTCCTGCATCACCTCCTGCAATCCGCGCTTGCGGATTTCCTCCATCGTGAAGATGCGCACACCAAGCCGCCGCAGAAATTCCTGTTCCGCCTCCTCATGGCTCCGCTCCCCGATGATGACGAGATACTCCGGGCTTAGCACAGGCCGGTTCGCTGCGATTTTCAGCAGCGCGTCCGCGCCTTCCCCAAGCAGGACAGCCGCCGGGGTCGCATGATAATTCCCGGTGCGCGAGGTCGTGATGGAGGGATGCGCGTCGAGGTGCGCATCTATCCAGATGAGGCCGAGTTTCCCGTGGCATCGGCGCGCATCCGCCACCGCACCCCACGTGCCGATCGCCATGCTGTGATCGCCGCCGAACGTCACCGGGAAATCACCCGCCGCCAGTGCCTCTTTCACCTGGTCGCGCAGGATGCCGCAGTAATCCGCCACCAGCTTCAGGGTATCCGCCCCGGCGGGTGGATGCGCGGCATCAAACGGCAGCGTGGAATATCGGAACTCTGCCCACTCCGCCGCAATGCCGCGAGCCGCAAGCTGCTTTTCCAGCCCGCGTGTGCGAAGGGTGGCCGCGCCTTCCGCGCATCCGCGATCCGGCGCGCCCCAGCCGCTGTTATAGGGAATAAGACGGATTGGTTTCATAGCGTAGCAAGGGGGTGTAAGGGTGTAAGAATATAAGGGTGTAAGGGAATTGCAACTTCTTCACTTATATCCTTGCACCCTTACATCCTTATACCCTTTATAATTCAGCCAGCACCGCCGCAAGCTGCGCCACGGCGAAATCTATTTCCTCGCGGTTAATGATGAGCGGCGGGGCGAGGCGCACCACAGTTTCGTGCGTTTCCTTGGAGAGCACACCGCGCGCCATCAGCTTTTCGCACACGATGCGGGCGCGCGCTTTTTTCGGGTCAATATCCACCCCCGCCCACAAGCCCCTGCCGCGCACTTCGCGGATAAGCGGGCTGTTCAGCCCCCGGAGTTTCTTCAGCAGATACGCGCCCATTTCCGCGCTGCGTTCCACCAGATGCTCGTCCTCCAGCACGGCGAGTGCCTCCAGTGCCACCGCCGCCGCCAGCGGATTTCCGCCGAAGGTGGAGCCGTGCGAGCCGGGTGTGAAGCAATCCATCAGCTCCTTTTTTCCCACGAACGCCGAAACCGGCAGCAGCCCGCCGCCCAGTGCCTTGCCGAGAATCACTCCGTCCGGGCCATCCTTCCCAGATACGCCAATTTCATGCTGGAAGGCGAACATTTTTCCGGTGCGCCCCAGGCCGGATTGCACCTCATCCAGAATCAGCAGCACATTATGTTTTTTGCAGATGGCCTGCAGTTCCTTCAGGTAGCCCTCCGGCGGAACAATAATCCCCGCCTCGCCCTGGATAGGCTCCATCAGTACGGCGGCGGTGTTCGGGGTGATGGCCTTTTCCACCGCCTTCGCATCCCCGAACGGAACCGCCACGAAACCCGGCACGAACGGGCCGAAGCCTTCGCGGTAAAGCGGCTCGGAGGAGAAGCTGATGATGGCCGTCGTGCGCCCGTGGAAATTATTGAGGCCGACGATGATTTCCGCCTTGTCTTTCGGGATGTGCTTCACCGTATAACCCCAGCGGCGCGCGGCTTTGATGGCCGTTTCCACCGCTTCCGCGCCGGTATTCATGGGCAGGGCGGTATCCAGCCCGGTGATCTTGCAGAGTTTTTCCAGCAGCGGCGCGAGCCGTTCGCTGTGGAACGCGCGCGAGGGAACACACAGCCGATCCGCCTGATCTTTCAATGCCTTCACAATACGGGGGTGGTGATGCCCCTGGCTCACTGCAGAATAGGCACTCATCATGTCGAGGTATTTTTTGCCGTCCGTATCCCACAACCACACGCCCTCTCCGCGCGCAAGCACGACCGGCAGCGGGTGATAATTCGGCGCGCCGAAGCGTTTTTCCTGTTCGATGATGGGATGCATATGTGGTGGCTAAGGGGGTAAGGGTTAAAGGGGTAAGGATGTAAGGGATCACTTGCCCCTTAACCCCTTACATCCTTACACCCTACCAACTCACCCTTGCCGCTTCAAGCAAAAACCCGTATGAAAAGCGCATGGAACCACAAACCGGACAGACTGAACAGGAGGCTCTGGCCGCCGCGCCGCTGATCGAGCATCTGCGGGAGCTGCGCAAGCGCGTGGTGCTTTCCTGCGCCGTGCTGCTGGTGGCGTTC
>JAHFPR010000037.1 GCA_023269645.1 Alphaproteobacteria bacterium
AGGTTTTGCGTTGTCGCCGAAGTAATAGAAATTCCGGGATACCAGCACGGGCGCATCGGGGGAGATACCATGCCCTTCCAGATACGCGGCATGATCGGGATGCGTTTGTTGAAAGTCACCATAGGCAGGCTTGCTTTCAACCTTCATGGCGTAGAGGAGGGTGTTGGGCTTTCCCGTATTATTCCCGCCTATGCCGATTACCCAGCTTCCAACCTCCGCCCACTTCTCTATGGTCGTATCCTTACAACCGCATACCGTGCAGAGTTTTCCTTCCGTATGAGGGGCAAAGCCTAAATCGTGATCTACCCGATAACTATAATGCTTGGGCATGGCTACACCGTATGCAGGTTATCTTTGAACGCCTGTTGCAGCACCCATTTCTTGGCGGTGTCGAGGGCATGGCGGGAGAGGATGAGTTGGTTGTCGCTCTGCGGCTCCAGTGCTTCCACGGTTGCATCGGCAATGGTGGTGTCGAGGCATAGCAGGGCGGATTTGTCATTTCCGTGCAGGCGATAGACGGTGTTGGCTTTGAAAGCGGGTTGTTTCTCCAGCGTATAAAACAGGCCGTAACCGTTCTTCAGGGCGATCTCGGTGACAATATCGGCAAATGCCCCATCGGATGCAAGCGGAAGTTCGGCCTGCAAGTGGGCTTTCAGTGCCGCCAGATTCTCCGCCTCGGATTTTTCGGGATCGGCGGTATAGAGGTTCTGGGGGAAGTTGCTATCGGTGAGGCGGTAGACGCGGAAGCCTGTATCTACCGCTGCATCCGGGTTTTCCTTACGGATTTTCGCCCCCGCTCGTTTCACGCGCTCGATGCACAGGGAGGAGATGGTTTTGTAGCCTGCCTTGTATGCTTCGCTGTTCTCATCGGTGTATTCAGGGATTTGTACGAGGATGTATTTACGGTTCCCGCCATCCTGAGCGTTAAGCTGCATCATCGCGTGGGCAGTTGTTCCTGAGCCAGCAAAGAAATCTAAAATTTTGTCATTTTTATTTGTTACAAAATCTAATATCTCTTTCACCAGCGAAACTGGTTTAGGGTTACGGAAAACTTGCTTATGTTCAGGGAAAAGACCTTTCACATCGTATGCTCCAGTTCTTCCATCCAAGTTTATAAAACTGCTTAGCTTGGATTGGTAGTCTTTTGCATACACTTTCAGTTCAATAATCTTTGTTTCATCATCGCCAAATAATATTTTTTCTTCAGATAGCAACTGATCCATCGTTTCTTTCGGAAATCTATACCCCATTAAAGGCTGTTTGCACGGCTTCCCCGTTTTAGGATGAACAACATCATAACGATAACCTTCTTTACCGGGGTTGTGAACGCTCTGGCTTCCGGTATATACGCCATCCTCGTCTATGTATTTATACCTATCAAGCACACCTAAAAATGCTTTGTTTTCCTTGAACCACTCATCATATGCGTCCTGCATTTTTTGTACGGTTTTGAAAGATTTTCCTATTTCAATACCTATTTTTATAAGCTCTGCTTTTGCCGGACTCTCGCTAGCTTTCCAAACTGGTTCAAGCACGCCTTTGTTTTTGGCATAGAACATTATATATTCATGTTCTACAGCAATGTTTGATGGATTGTTATCAGTCGCGTTTTTCCATACGATTTGCCCGATAAAATTCTCCTCTCCGAAAATTTCATCACACAATTTTTTTAGATTTGGGAGTTCAACATCATCAATATGGATGATGATTACCCCATTACTACATAGTAGCTGGCGGGCAATAAGAAGTCGGCTCTGCATCATGTTCAGCCACAAGGAATGTTTGCGCCCGTGGCTTTCCGGCAGGGCGGTAAGTTTCACGCCATCCTTCACCGTACCGTTGCGCTGCCAATAGGCTTTCTTACTCTCACTATAGTCATCTGGATAAAGCACATCGGCGTCTTTGTTATAGGGCGGATCAATATAGATGCACTTCACCCGCTCGAAATAAGTGGTTTGCAGCAGCTTCAACACCTCCAGATTATCGCCCTCAATGATGAGGTTCTGCGTGGTATCAAACTTCACGCTGCGGGCGGAATCCGCCACCAGCGTTGCCTTGCTGGGCGTGAATGCCTGCCGCTTGGATTGCTGCTTGCCCGCCCATTCAAAACGGAAACGCTCCGGTGAGGAAGCACCTTCCGGCGCGGCGAGTGCCCGGAGTGCCGCTTCATCAAGGTTGCCCTCGCCATCGAAGAGATCAGGCATGAGGCGCTTTAGTTGCGCCAGCCGTTCCTGCCCAAGGTCGGGGCTGGTGATGGCGGCCTGTTTCGTGGCGGGTTTGGTGGTCATGCTACTTCTCCAGTTGTCATTGCGAGGAGGCCAATGGCCGACGAAGCAATCCAGCGGAAACATTCTGGATTGCTTCGCTGCGCTCGCAATGACGTTTCTCCGCCGCAGACGCGGCTTACGCTGGATTCCAGCTTTCGCTGGAATGACGGAGGTAATTGGAGGGTCATGCTACATCACTCAAAAAGGTTTGTCCTACACGCTCAAGCGCACGTTTATCAAAGGTTTTCAGGCTATCCACGGGCGCAAGGTAGGATTTCAGCCCGATAGCCTCAAAATGCTTTACCGCGCATTCTATCTTCATGCGCTCATCGGGTTTCAGCTTATCCCAATCCGCCGTGCCTTTGGTTTCCACGGTAAAGAAGAAACGGTGTTCCGCATCTGGATTATCCAGATCGCGCTTCTCAATGACAAGCGCAAAATCAGGGTTATAGCTGCCGATGGGCGTGGGGATTTTATAGGCTTTTGGCAATTTCACGAACACCTGCACGGCGTGATGGTTATCCAGATCGCCCGCAAAATCCTTCTCCACGTCAGAATCATGGATGATGCGGTCATACAGCCCGCGCTTGGGCGTGGCGGTGGTGTTGCCCTTGGTTTCAAAGGCTTCTTCAAACAGGGTGAGTGGGTGCATCCCGCCTGTTGGCTCATACTGCACCAGCCGTACCAATTCACGCTCCAGCACGCTCCGCACCTTTTTTGCGGCTTCACTCAGAAACTGCATGGGGTTGGCGGCAAGCTGCTTTTTCTGTGCTTCCGGCAGGCGGGTGAGAATGGCGCGGGCGGCGGTATCGCTGATAGAGGTGTTGCGCGATAATTCCCCCACCGCGTCAATGCGGGCAAACGTGCCGTGTATATCAGCACGGGCGGAACCCTTGGCGGCGGCTTCGATGCCGTCCTCCTCGCTAATGCGACTCACATAGGTAAGCGCGATTTCAAGATGGTTGCTGCCCACCGCAATGCTTGCCATCGCCTCAAGGCTCTTTTCGATCAGCTCCTCTTCGCGGAAATGCACACGATACTTGGTCTGGCTGGCGATACGTTTCCATAATTCTCTGAAATCATCGGAGGTAAACCGCGCTTCGTTACGGCGGATGGTGACGGGCTGCTTGTTTTCATCCCGGATCGGTGGGGCTTTCGCGCCCGTGCCCATTTCATCATGCAGTTCATCCTGATAGGATTTGGAGAAAGCGTAATAGCTCTGGTTGGCAACCACGGTGAGCAGGTTCACCTCCTTGCCCTCCGGCGTTCCTTCCGGGTCGCGGTAACGGGTGAAGCTCTTATCCACGCACAGACGCAGTCCGCGCCCGATCTCCTGCCGTTTCTTTATCTGGCTTTCGCTTTCGTTCAGGGTGCATATGGTAAACACGTTAGGGTTATCCCAGCCCACGCCCAGTGCGGAGTGCGAGAAGATAAACTCCAGCGGCTCCTCCATTGAAAGCAGGGTTTCCTTTTCTCTCAGGATTTTATCGTAAATCTCCTTGTTGGTAGCCATAGATTTAGCGTTGTCGGTATATTCGCCATTGCCTACTTGAGCAAAATACCCGCCATGCACGGCGGCGGTGTTCGGTGCGGGTTTTTTACCGTGGTATTTGGGATAAATGCCTTCGTATTCCTCCACGAACAGGCGGCGGATAAGCCCGTTTTCGTCAATGTAATTCGCCACACGGTCAATAAAGAACAGGGAAAGAGGCTTGATACCCATAGGCAACAACTGCTTCTTGCGTTCAAAATGCGTCTGGATGGTGCGGCGGAGTTGCTGGCGGAAGATGGTTTCCTTGTCCTCGCCGTTCCCGCCGCCCACAGCAAGCTGCTCGCCGTTCGTGAAGCGGATATAGCCCTCACCATCGTAAAGGTCGGTCGTGCCGATGTCCTCCACCACCCAGCCATGATACACGGGATTGCCCGTTTCCTTTTCCAGATCACTGCGCTTCTTCACCGTGACGGGCTTGGATTTGAAGTCCCCATCCTTCAGCCGCGTATTCAGCACAAGCTGCGCGGTGGGGTTGGCGGCGCTGAGGTTCAGCTTCCTGAACGTGATCGCCACGTTGCTTTGCGTATTGGTTTCGTGGATCGAAAGCACGGCGATTTTCTTCACCAGCCCGCGATTATAAGAATCATAGGGGGTAAGCCGATAGACAATGTTCTTCGGCTCACGGTGGGTGGCGGAATAGCGCAACTTGAACAGCGGGTTGAACGCACCAAGACGCGCCTGCATATTCGGCGTATCCATGCCCTCCTGCGGCTCATCCATGATGAGGATGGGGCGTACCATTCGCAATGATTCCATTAGATTCCCGCCATCGCGGTTTTCATCGTTTATCACCTTCGCATCGCTATCAAACGCCTGTTTGTTCATCACCATGATGGAAAGGGTGTTGGTGACGCAGAAACTCCGCACATCGGATATTTTTTTGCTGTCATATTCTATCACCGTGGCTTCGGTGGCATAAATCTCGCGGAAATGCTGTTTGGTATCGCGTGTGGTGGCAAGCACCCCTTCACGGATCGCCACGCTTGGCACGATGATGATAAACTTGTGCAGCCCATAACGGCGGTGCAGTTCAAAGATTGTCCGCAGATAAACGTAGGTTTTGCCCGTGCCCGTTTCCATTTCGATGGTGAAATCAGAATCAGGGGAGGGTGCGGGATCGGTAATATCTTTTTCAGCGGCGATTTTCTTGGCGTTGGCAAACCATTCTTCAAGCGGAAAATTCAAAACATTACCGGAAACCTCGCCGCTCCAGAAGCGTTCCTCCGGGCGCGTATAAGGCGCACCTTCAAACAGGCGGGCAATAGCATCTATTGCCTCGCGTTGATGCGGAAGATTTGGCTCAAACTTCATCCTGCCCTTTCACTGATATTTCCAACTGCAATAACTATAGATGATTGACCAAGGTTGTCCAGCCGCTTCCGGTATCAGCATCACTCCAGCCGGATGCCCTTGATGATCACTGATTGCTCTTTCAGGTAGTCCCCCGCATAGCTGTTGATGATGGTGGCCATCCCGCTTTTCTGCCCCATGTTTTCCGCCAGCGCGATGAGTTTATGGGTGGAGTCCCCTTCTTTCTTTACCTTGCGGGCGATACTGTGGCGGAAACTGTGCGGCTTGAGGTACGGCAGGCCGTTACTCTCAAAGGCTTCCTTGATAACCTCCCTGATCTGTGTGTCCGACTTTATATACTCTCTGGTAAGCACCGCGATAGCACGGCCATCCGGTGAGAAGCTGGGCGTAATTTTAGGGAAGAGGTAATTTTTACCCTTAAAGCCCTCGGCAACCAGGCAATCGCGCCAGGTGATGACGTTCTGGATGATGTCCTCGGAGTCCCCGATGAAGAACGAGGTAATGTTATTAGCGTTCTTGGTGTTTTGCAGGCGGGGGTCTTGCACAAACGCCCATGCCCCGTATTCCTTGAAGTATTTGATGCGGTCAACCCGTGCCTGCTGCAAGGAGCCGATTCGAGGGGTGGTGAGCAGGAACAGGCTGATGATCGCCTTGTTGCGTAACTCCATTGCTGTTGCGGAGGGCATAGCGCGGATGGTGGCCAGAATATCGGCAACCTCATGGCTTTCCTGATAGTTGGGGACTCGTGCCTTGTTCTTGTCGCCGCGCGTGACGCTCAGGAAACCAATATCCCTGCGCTTGATTTTCGCGTAGTCTTTTTCATTGTCCATAAGCCACTCGAAGAACCGCCGGACAAAGGAAATGTAATGGAAATACAGCGACTTTGAAATCTCTTGCCCCGTTTGTGGGTTTCTCTTATCGTCCATGTGTTCCTTGAACGTAATTGCCCAGTCGGATTTATATTTCCTGAAGTCCTTGAAGCCGATGGCAACCTCAAACTCATGGATGGCATTGACAAACTGGTCAACGGTCTTCGGGTCTCTGCCATCGTTCATGTTCGCAAGCTCTTCAAAGAACTTGTACTTGGCAACTTCATTGGCTGGGTTATGGCGGGTGTCTGTTGTTGTCATAAGGGTTCAAATAAGCTGAGTTGGGTTGGCGGGATGTGAGTCGTTCCTATGCTGGCGATGTTTTTTACGGGTTTTATATGAGTTTTATCACTGGTACTGGTAGTTTTCGGCGGATCATCCGACGGTACGATTTCCGGGGGTTCACTCACGGCCTGATTTGAGGTGTTTTCTATGTGAGTCCCTCCTGCGCTGCATACACTATCGGATAATCCCACCAGTTCATTATGCTTCACGGTGAAGATTCTTAGGATTTCCTGCTCTGCATCGGCCTTGTACAGCCGCTTTATTTCATGCCCACACGATGCACAAACACCGAAAGCACGAAGGCTTTTGTTTCGTTCTCGGATGAGTTTTTCTACCGTGTTGTGAAGAGGAGCATCCATTGCCTTGCACTTCCAGCACCTGAATTGATTGAACGCGAGAGGGCTTTTGCGTTGGTTGTTCCTCTCGGTGAGGAATTGCTTTAACACAGCCCCGTAGATGTAGAGGGTTTTGCCATGCCAAAAGGCTTTCAGCCCATCATCCTTTACCCAACCTCGGACTGTTTGCTCATGCAGCTTTTTGGATTTATAAAGCCTGCAAACATCCTTGGTTTTGTAAGAGCGATAGCTCTTGATAAGCCTTGGGTCATAGTTTTTGGACATGACGGGCAAACCTTAGTGTGTTTCTAGGGCTGCCAAGTCTGCGATAAGCCGCCGTATATCCTCCGCCCGCCACATGGTGACGCGAGCACCCATCTTCACGGGCTGGGGGAAGTGCCCGGACTTCACCCCCGCCCACCATGTGGATTTCCCCACGGGTATATGGGCAAGGATGACGGGCAGGCGGACGTATCCGGTTTCAGGTAAAGTTGATTTTTCGGTCATGGTAATTACTCCTGTTGTCTGGTTGAAAACAGGGTAAGCCTACGGGATGCAGGAACGTCCGCGAAACGGCGAAAGGGTTTCGGGGTTGGTGGTAGGAGGGGTTCCTACCTTCCCTCAAAGTATTGATTTATTGTATTTTATGCCCGCGAAGATTTTTTGCAGGCTCCGGTGTAAGGTCGGAGGGGTTTCTACCTTCAGGATCAGGAGGCTTTCTTATTGCCGCCCGTGCCGGATTCCGGCGAGCGGATCAGCGTTGCCATCATATCCGCCTTTTTATCCGATACCGGAAGTTCTGAAGTACCCTGATCCTTAAACCATTGCGTGAGGCTGTCTTTCTTTCCTTGGCTGGTAGGCGTAATGCTGTTGGCGGTGATGGCCTGCTGCATCAATTTCATGTAGGGCGATACATAGGAGGCTTCGGCCTGCATCGCCGCTCCTTTTTCCATAGATTCCTTCAGGGCTTCGTATTCCTTTTTCCAGTCCTTTTTCGCCTCGGTACGCTTGACAACGCTTTCTTCCAGTTCCACCGGAATATCAATTTCATTGCGCTTTACCCACTCCAAGAATTCCGCCGGGGAGATATTGTAGCGGCTAGGATATTCCCTTTGCAGAAGAATCCTCAGCTTGTGGTAATGTATTCCCAGAATGGAGCTATTTTTATGACGCTCCATGACCTCAGAGGTAACGATCTCCGGGTCTCTGCCCAGCGCAAGGGCATTGGCTTCATCTACCGTCCAGTAAGCGGCTTTGCTCCAGTGATCGAGATCGGCATGAGCATTTGGGTGATTGAAAAAATACTGCTTCTCACGATGGAGAGCCTCCCGTTTTGATAATTCTTTTCGAGCCGCTTCTGTTTCCTCTTTGGCTTTTTCGTAACGGTTACTAAGTTCTTCTGGAGGTATTGCCTGCAATTCTGCGGTATACGCCTGTACCTCCTGTGTGATTTGCTCACCGTAAGGAGTGCCGGAAAGACTAAGTTCCTGCGTGTAATCCGGGTATTTCTGCTTTACCAGAAACCACATTTTTGATTGAAGTTCTCTATCGTTCATGGCAAGGGCTACAGATTTTTCCTGCCAGCACCTTACCCCTGCTTGTCCCAGATTGTCCAGTAGTTAGCTGGGTTTTCCCTGCTTGCCAAATTTTACCACGTTGCTGGTATCCGGTACTTCACCGCTTGCTATCCCATCTATGTAATCCGCCCAGTGCTGCATCATCTTTTTGCGCTCCGGAAGGTACTGGGCATGGTTATAGGCGGCGCGTACCTTATTGCGTTCGCCGTGGGCAAGCTGGCGTTCGATCACGTCCGGGCGGAAGCCCATTTCATTGAGGATGGTGGAAGCCAGCGCGCGAAAGCCATGCGTAGTGGTACGGTTATGGTAGCCCATGCGGTAAATCGCATAAAGCAGGGTGTTTTCGCTGATGCACTTATGCGCGTTGGAACGGCTGGGGAAGAGAAGTTCGCCATGCCCGGTAAGCTGCTTCAATTCCCGCAATGCAGCGATAGTCTGCCGGGAGAGCGGCACGATATGCGGCTCCTTCGCCTTCATGCGTTCGGCGGGAATGCGCCATTCCGCCTTATCGAAATCCACTTCTTTCCACCACGCGCCGCGCAGTTCGCCCGTGCGAACAAACATCAGCACCATCAGCTTTAAGCCCAGAAGCGTTTGCCGCTCACCGTCATAGGCCTCCAGCTTACGCAGAAATTCCGGCAGTTCGGAAGTCTCCAGGTGCGCGTAGTGATTTTTCTTCGCGGTTTTAAGCGCACCACGCAAATCGGCGGAAATATCACGCTCCGCCCGCCCGGTGGCGATAGCATAGCGGAACACTTGCCCGGTGGTTTGCAGGGAACGGTGAGATACATCATGCGCCCCACGCTTTTCTATGATGCGTATGGCCGCCAGTAGTTCCGGTGCGGTGATGGAGACGATAGGGCGGGAGCCGATAGCAGGGAAGATATTGACTTCCAGCCGCCGCCACACGCTTGCAGCGTGATGGGCATTCCAGCGGGCAAGCTGGTTTTCATGCCATTCGCGGGCGATAGCTTCAAAGCTGTTTTCTGCCTGGAGGGTAGCAAGGCGCTTGGCTTCTTTCTTTACTTCACCGGGATCATTGCCTGCCGCCAGAACCTTCCGCGCCTGTTCACGGCGCTCCCGCGCATCAGCAAGGCTGGTTTCGGGATAGACACCCAGGGCAAGCCGCTTTTCCTTGCCTGTAAAGCGGTATTTCAGCCGCCAATACTTGGAACCGTTCGGCATGATTTCAAGGTACATACCTCCGCCATCTGCCAGTTTATAAGGCTTTTCGGCAGGTTTCGCGCTCTTGCAGCTTGTATTGGTGAGTTTCATAGAGGGGGGGCATTTTTTAGATTGAAGGGGGCATTTAGGCCTAATTATGCCCCCGCTTGCCCCCGGATGTCAATGAATAACACTGGACGATACCGGACAGGGTAACGGCTATATCCTTAGATATTCCGCCGACTTCCTGGATGTTATGGGATGACTCTGGATAGGAAAGTGGTGATCCGGGCGGGGATCGAACCCGCGACAACCTGATTAAAAGTCAGGTGCTCTACCGACTGAGCTACCGGATCGTTTTCTGCAAGATTGGAAAACAGGCGCAGCTTATAGCCGGGAAGCACCTCAAAAGCAAGCCGGAAGTTCCCGCGCCGCGCAGGAGCCTCGCCCGCCTCCCGCGAACAGGCCAACCCTCCCCGCAAACATGATTGCGCCCCTCCGCGTAAGTCGCTAAAATTTCCCATATGCCGGATACACCACTGCTCAACATTCGCAACCTTACTGTCGCTTTCGGAAAAACGGAGGCGGTGCGCGGTATTTCGTTGCAGATTGTACGCGGCGAGATGCTGGCACTGGTGGGGGAATCCGGTTCCGGCAAGTCGGTTTCCGCACTCTCCCTGTTGCGCCTGCTGCCGGAATACGCACGGATAGGGGGGAAAGCGTGGCTGGAGGAGTCGGTAGCAAAAACCACAGACCACAGACCACAGACCACAGACCTGTTACATCTCCCTGAATCCGGACTCCAGGCCATCCGGGGCAAGCGCATCGGCATTATTTTTCAGGAGCCGATGACTTCGCTGAATCCCCTGCACACCATCGAAAAACAGCTTGCCGAAATCATCACGCTGCACCAGCCGCTGCTGCCCCCCGCGAAAGTGCGGGAGCGGATTTGTGAGTTGCTGGAGATGGTGGAGCTTGGGATGCTCACTGCGCGGCTTTCCGCTTATCCGCATGAGCTTTCCGGAGGGCAGCGGCAGCGGGTGATGATTGCAATGGCACTCGCCAACACGCCCGATCTCCTCATCGCGGATGAGCCGACCACGGCACTGGACGTTACCGTGCAGGCCACGATACTGAACCTCATCCGGGAGCTTCAGAAAAAGCTCGGCATGGCGGTGCTGCTGATTACGCATGATCTCACCATCGTGCAGCGGCTGGCCGATAGCATCGCCGTGATGCAACATGGTGAAATCGTGGAATATGGCTCGGTGAAGCAGGTCATCGCCGCGCCGCAGCATCCCTATACGCGGGAGTTGCTGGCCTCCGTTCCCTCCGGCGATCCGGCTCCGCTTCCGGGGGGCGCGGAAGAAGTGCTGCGCGCGGAGAAGCTGAAAGTCTATTTCCCCATCCGACGCGGGATGCTGGGGCGCGTGAAGGATTACGTGAAAGCGGTGGACGGGGTAGATGTTCGCCTGCGCACGGGCGAAACGCTGGGGGTGGTGGGCGAATCCGGTTCCGGAAAAACCACGCTGGGGCTGGCACTGCTCCGGCTTACCGCCTCGGAAGGCGGGATTTTTCTGGATGGAGAGCCGGTCCACACGCTTTCCACCGGCCAGCTTCGCCCGAAACGCCGCGCGATGCAGTTCGTGTTCCAGGATCCGTTTTCGAGCCTGAATCCGAGGATGTCCGTGGGGCAGATTATCGGCGAGGGACTGCGGGCACATGGGCTAGGCGCAGATAAGGCAGAGCGGCAGCTTATGATCGGGCAGGCACTGGCGGATGTGGGGCTTGCGCCGGAAATGATGGATCGCTATCCGCATGAGTTTTCCGGTGGGCAGCGGCAGCGCATCGGCATCGCGCGGGCACTGGTGCTTTCGCCGAGGCTTATCGTGCTGGACGAACCCACCTCCGCGCTGGATGTCTCCACGCAATCGGCCATCCTGAAGATGCTGAAGAACTTGCAGCAGGAGCGTGGGCTGGGGTTCGTGTTCATCAGCCACGACCTGCGCGTCATCAAGGCGATCAGCCACTCCGTGCTGGTGATGCAGAACGGCAAAGTGGTGGAATCCGGCACGCGCGCGGAGGTGTTCGGCGCGCCCAAAGAGGAATATACCAGGCGGCTGATTACCGCAGCGTTTGAGGTTAGGTAGCGGGGCAAAACTGGGTAGTGCATCATTCTGAACTATCATCCCCGGCTTGTCCGGGGATCAAGGGCAACCGACTCAGCCTTTGGCCATAGATCCCC
>JAHFPR010000038.1:0-10191 GCA_023269645.1 Alphaproteobacteria bacterium
CTGGAGATCGTGCCGGATCGGGATAAGCTGGCGCGGTATAATATGGATCTGGGCACGGTGCAGGAGGTAATTGCCACGGCACTCGGAGGCTTGCGCACGGCGGAATCCGTGCAGGGGCGCGAGCGTTACGGCATCATGTTACGCTATGACCGGCCTTACCGCGAAACTATCGGGGATGTGGGCGATATACTGGTGGCCGCTCCCTCCGGCGCGCAGATTCCCTTGAAAGAACTGGCGGATATTCACCTGACCGGCGGTTCGCAGATGATCGTTTCCGAAAACGCGCGGCTCAACGGCTGGGTGTTCGTGGACATCGCGGGGCGCGACATCGGCGGCTATGTGCGGGAGGCACAGAAAATCGTGGCGGAAAAGGTGAAGCTGCCCGCCGGGTATTCCATCGGCTGGAGCGGCCAGTTCGAGCAGATGCTGGAGGCGTGCGCACGGCTGAACATCGCCATCCCCGCTACCATCGCGATTATTTTCGTGCTGCTGGTGATGCATTTTGGCAGGCTGGATCGCACACTGATGGTGATGCTTTCGCTGCCATTCGGACTCATCGGTGGCGCGTGGACGCTCTATCTGGCGCAGTATAATTTCTCTGTGGCGGTGGCGGTGGGGTTCATCGCGCTGGCGGGCATCGCGGTGGAAACGGCGGTGGTGATGCTGATTTACCTCGATCAACAGGTGCGCCAGCATCCGCCCGCCTCACGCGCGGAACTGTTCGAGTGCGTCATGCACGGCGCGGTGCTGCGCGTTCGCCCCAAGCTGATGACCGTTTCCGTGATTATCGCCGGGCTGCTGCCGGTGTTCATGACGGATGGCCTGGGTGCGGATGTAATGCGCCGCATCGCACTGCCGATGGTGGGCGGCATGATCAGCACCACGCTGCTGACGCTCATTGTGATTCCGGTGGTGTATTACCGCTATGAAGCGCGGCGTTTCCTTCATAAAAATGATGTGGTATGATGCCGGGAATTTCATGCGTTTACACATTTCAGGGAGAGAAAAATGGGACACGATAATCCGATGGGTATTGATCCGGTGCGGGCGTTAAAGGAACTTGTCGGCGCGGATGATAGCAATGTTGCGGCACTCGGCGCAGTAATTGGCGGGGAAGTGGAAGTCACCAAAGCCGCGATAGCGATAGATGCCGCCGGAGGCGCGCTGAGTGAAACCGGAGAGGGGTTCACGGCAGCCGGAACACCGGGCGGAGGACGTTCGGGCGGTTTCAGCAGGGGATAGGCTGGGTTTGATGAGGGGGTATGCTCTTGCGGCAAGAAATACCCCCTCCGGATTTCGTAACCTTGCTATGTTCGCCAACGACTCCGAAAGAGTTGGTTTTCCGCGCCGCAGGCAGTGTGCGCCAAATAATATTCTGAGACCTTTGCATAACGCGTCATTCCAGCGAAAGCTGGAATCCAGCGCGGCGTGTCTACGCCGCTGTACGAGCCTTTTCCGCCGCAGAAGCGGCTTAGCTGGATACCAGCTTTCGCTGGTATGACGGAAAAATAGGGAGTTATGCAAAGGTTTCCTTCTGTAAGAATATTATTTGGTAACGCTATAGAGCGTTTTTGCTTGAAGTGTTTACAAAAAGTAAAGAATACCGTCATTCCTTCGGAGGCGGGAATCTCTGTATCCACATACTCCTTTTTTGAAAAAGAGACTCCCGCCTGCGCGGGAATGACGTAAACACTTGAATCAACAATGCTCTAATGACCGAACTGCTGGATCAGCCCGTTCAGCAATTGCTGCTGCTTCTGTTTTTTGGTGAGGGGCTGTTCCTGCGCCGGAGCCTGGGTTTGTGGAGCCTGGGTTTGTGGAGCGGGAATCGGCTGTTGCGCCGGATTTGCCGCAGGCACACCCGGTTGCTGCGGCTGCGCTGATGCATCGGGTGTTGCCTGTGGCTCCGCCTGCTGTGCTCCCGGCTGCAACAGTTGCTTCAGCCCACCCGGAAGTTTTCCGCCGAGCTTCTTATCCAGCAATTTCCCCAGCCGTTCCGCGCCCTTGTTCTTGAGCGCGTTGACGGCGATGGCCTTCATCTCCGGTGCAAAACTAACCTCTGCGCCTTTGCCTTCCACTTTCAGCGGGAAGGAAATCTGCTTCGTTTCGTTCATGAGGTAGCCCATCTCCGGAACAGTGGAAGCGATGCTGGCAGCCATTTCCGGCGCGAGGACGAACGTGCCCTGGAGCGCGTAATTCTTCTCCGCCAGCCCGTAATTCCCCGCGCCCTGGAAGGTGAACCCTTCCGCGCTGATCTCAATCGGGGTGATGGTCGCCACGCCGTTCTGGATGATGGTCTGCGCCGCCGCCCTGGTGATGATGGTATCCTTCTGTTGCAATTTCTGCTGCCATACCCTGGGGAGTTTCGCCTCGGCGATCTGCCGGAAATTCGGCACGATGGTGATTTTATCCAGCACCTTGCTCAGGATATTGAAATTCAGGAGCTTCCCCTCGGTTATCTCCATCTTGCCCTGGCCGGTAAGGTTTTTGCTGATGGAGGCTGCATCGAACCCCGCGCCGGAAAGAGCCATATCACCGGTGAGCAGCCCCGTGGCCTGGACAGGCGCAGCCTTGGGATCCGCAAGATCAGCCAGGCTGATATTCTGGAGGCCAAGCCCGATGGCGTAAAACTGCTTGCCGGGGTAATCCTCCACCTTGCCCTTGGCGGTGACGCTGCCTTTGCCGAGGTTCAGGCTGAGGCTATCCACGTTCAGGTTCGTCTGCGTGAAGCTCGCGCGCGCGCTAAGATTATCCACCGGAGCGGGAAGCTGCGACAGTTTCGCATAGCCCTTATCCAGCGTAAAACTTCCGGAGAACATGGCGGGCTGGCCGCCGCCCGCGCTAGCTCCCACGAGTTCAAGATTCACCTGCCCGCGCAAGGCTTCCGGCAGCGGCGCATCCTTCAGTGCGGCAAGCGAGGCTTTCAGCTTCTCCAGCGAAAAACTTGCGAGATCAGTGGTTACCGAGGCATTCTTCACCTGGAACATCTGCGTCGCAGGGTTGAAAGCCACACCGCCCTTACCGAGAATGTTCGGCGTATCGCTCAGATAGGCCGCTTTAAGCGTGAACGCGGCCATTTTTCCCGGCGCAAGATTCTCCAGCGAGCAATCCAGGCTGGTGATGTTCAACGCCACGCCGGGCGCAATTTCCTTGAAGGAAACGGAACCGCCCGCAAGCGAAATGCCCGCATTCAGCGCGGTGATTTTCCCCTGCGCCAGTGCCAGTTCCTTGAGGTTCGCCTTGAACTGGCCGGTGAGTGCGTCCGGCAGCTTCGCCGCTTTCAGTGCGGGCATATCCTCGCGCAATTTGGCGAAGGAGAATTTGGCGAGATCAGCGGTGACTAGCGTATCCGTCAGATGTACCGCGCCCGTGGCCTGGTTGAATGCGCCCGCACCCTCCACGGCGATGTTCGACGAATCACTGGCGTAGGCCGCACTTAGCTTGAATTTGAAGGGCTTGCCATCCAGCGAGAAATCCGTGACGCGCACGTCCAGCGCGGGAATATCGAGGCCGATGCCCGGCGAAACATCCGCCATCCGCACCACGCCTTTCTCCAGCGCAATATCCATCACGATTGCGCCAAGCCCACCCGCGCCCGCCGAAAGCTGCTTGATGGTCGCTTCCAGTGTGCCTTTCATCGTTTGGGGCAGGGGTGCGGATTTCAGCCCCGGCAGTGCCCGAAGCTGCGCCATATCCAGCTGCGAGAGATCTACCGTGGTTTTGAGGTCGCTGATTTCCACGCCGGATTTCGCCAGATCGAGCTTTGCCTTGCCCGCGACGCTGATATTCTGCGTCGCCCCGAACGCCGCCATTTTCAGGGAAATATCGAACGGTTCGTTCAGCGAAAAATGGTTGACGGTCAAATCCAGGTGGGAAATCTGCGCCTTCAGTTCCGGCGATTGCGAGCGGTCAATAACATCCAGCGTACCGTTTTTCAGCTCCAGCTTGTTCACCAGAATAAGCGGCAGCGCAGCGGTTTTCGCGGGGGTTGCACCATTGGAAGCGGGCGCGCCCTCTTTTATAGCGAGCGTCTGCGCGTTCAGCCCGCCGCCCTTCGCCTTGATGAGGGTGATGTGCGGCGATTGCACAGTGATGGCGGTGAGGCTGATTTCCTTTTTCGTGAGATAGGCGAGCACGTCCACCCCCACAAACACCTCATCCACGCTCACGAAATCGCCCGCGCCGAAGGCTGGATTCTCGGCGATGCGGAAGCCTTTAATATCCGCGCGGATGCCCTGGCTCAGCGAAATATCCAGCGACACGTCCGTGAAATCCACCTTTCGCCCCAGTGCCTTTTCCGCTTTTTCCAGCAGCATCGGCTTGTATTTGGCGATGTCGAAGGTCTTGATAAAGATGAACAATCCTCCCACCGCCAGCACGACGAGGATAAAAGCGATAAGGAACAGGTGCTTGAGGATTTTCATAGCGGTGGCTCATGTTGGGATATTTTTCGGATACACGTTTCTAGTGTAGTGTCTCCAGCAGAGCTTTATCCTATGCCGTCATACCAGCCCTCCTTTGTCATAAAAGAACGGGCTGGAATCCAGCCAAAGCCGCGTCTGCGGCGGACAAGATACCTTCAGCGTTGCAGACGCTCCGCGCTGGATTCCAGCCAGTCTTCCCAAAGAGTAAGATGGCTGGTATGACAGAGAACCTCTGCGAGAGACACTACACTAGCACGAACACGGAGAATGTAAAGATGCCATGTGGAGGGAAGGCACTTTATAAAGGTTACACACCACTCCGCTCCGGCACAATCCGTTCCTGATAATTCAGCAGCTTGTTGAGTGCCGCGATATAGGCCAGCGCAGAGGCGACCAGCGTATCCGTATCAGCACCGTTGCCGTTGATGAGGATGCCTTTTTTCGTGGCGAGGCGCACCGCGACTTCCGCCTGCGCGTCAATGCCCTCCGTCACCGCATTCACCTGATAGAGTGCCAGCCGCGCCTCATGCGGAACGAGGCCGCGTATCGCCTTGAAGGTGGCATCCACCGGGCCGTCGCCATGTTCGGTGAGCACGAGTTTTTTGCCGTCCACCAGCAGCGTGACGGTGGCGATCTGCGCGCCTTTGGTTCCGCAATGTACGTCCAGCGCGTGGAGGCGGACGCGCTCCTCCTCCGCCCGTCCGGCGCGGTCATCCACCAGTGCCATGATGTCGTCGTCGTAGATTTTCTTCTTTTTATCAGCGAGTTGCTTGAATCTATTAAACGCATCCTCGAAGGCATTGTCGCCCAGATTAAACCCAAGCTCCTTCAGCTTGTCGCGGAACGCCGCGCGACCGGAATGCTTGCCCATCACGAGGTCGGATTTGCCCAGACCCACCGATTCCGGGGTCATGATTTCATACGTATTCCGGTTCTTCAGCATCCCATCCTGATGGATGCCGGATTCATGCGCGAAGGCATTTGCCCCCACAATCGCCTTATTGTTCTGCACCGTGAAGCCGGTGATACCCGAAACCAGCTTGGACGCGCGCATAATGAACTCGCTTTTCACGCCGCAGGAAACGCCGTAGCTATCCTGCCGGGTTTTCAGTGCCATCACCACTTCCTCCAGCGCAGTATTCCCTGCGCGCTCGCCGATGCCGTTGATGGTGACTTCCGCCTGCCGCGCGCCCGCACGAATGGCCGCCAGCGTGTTCGCCGTGGCGAGGCCGAGATCGTTCTGCCCGTGGAAGGAGAACACCGCCTTTTCCGCGCCCTTGGCGTGCCCCATCACGTAGGTGAACATCATGCGGATGTCGTCCGGCGTGGCATAGCCCACCGTATCTGGCAGGTTGATGGTGGTCGCGCCCGCCTTGATCGCGGCTTCCACCGCTTTCGTGAGGTAGAGCAGATCGCTGCGGGTGGCGTCCATCGCACTCCACTCCACGTCGTCCGTGTATTTCTTCGCCAGTTTCACCATGTTGGTGATGATTTCCAGCACCTCCGCGCGGGTGAGCTTGAACTGGTATTTCAGGTGGATGTCGCTGGTGGAGATGAAGGTGTGGATGCGCCCGCGTTTGGCGGGTTTCACCGCTTCGCCTGCGCGCGCGATGTCGTCCGGCTTGCAGCGGGCGAGCGAGCAGACTACCGCTTTTTTCGTGCGCGCCGCAATGGCTTTCACCGCCTCGAAATCACCATCCGATGCCATTGCGAAGCCGGCCTCGATCACGTCCACGCCCATCTGATCCAGCACATCGGCGACGAGGATTTTTTCCTCCAGCGTCATGGTCGCGCCGGGGGATTGCTCGCCATCCCGCAGGGTGGTGTCAAAAATGATGATTTTATCGTTTCTGGGTTTTGCTTTGGTCATATTTTGTTTTCCGTCATTCCCGCGAAGGCGGGAATCCATCTTCGTCACGGAGTGACGAAATAATATTTCAACGTCATACTGGCATTTCACCGCGTCGCGGCGACATGGATTCCCGCCTTCGCGGGAATGACGCGTTTTCTTATGCTACAGTGGAAACCTATACTAAGAAACATCAGAAGAATAAAGCACTTTCCTTCCATCCGGAAGCCTACAAAAGCGAACAGGTGCTCCGGGGGCTTTCAAAAAAACCTTGGGGGGTTTTAAGAAAGCTCCGGAAACACCTGTTGCCGTTATGCTATGTTATCAATGTGCGTTACATTGGGCGTGGTCGTCTGCTGCGCCGCTTGGGTCGTATCCTACTACTACTCTGTCTTCTTTTACTGCATGACGTGTGCGGCAGTAGATGGCGACTGCGAAATACGATCCTCCCCTTGCAGAATGTGTTACTCCCGAATGTTCTGTGAACTTGGTGCACAGATCCACAACGGTTGTATTCAGGAAGGCAGTATTCGCGCCGGTTTCGATTTCTGTTTTCACCTGTAACTCTTGATCGGGACCAGTCACAAGTTTCGTACCAAGCTCAACCACCGCGCGGATTGATTGTTGATTCAATCCCGCCGCACTCAATGTAGACCACAACACACCATCGTCCCGTGTAAAATCAGAACGCACGAGGGTAATTATGGTCTTGTTCTTTTTTCTGACATCCATGATGATTTTATCCTTTCGGAGGAGGGGTTTAGTCCTCGAGAATCAGCCAATAAGTTATTGCGCGTGATAAGATAATGCCGTAATTATACCATATATTTGAACTTGTTGCAATATAATTTTTACCGTCATGGCACTGTCTAATAAAGATAGATACGCTGCACTGTCACCCCGTCTTTATGACGGGGTCTGGCAGGATTGCTTTCAGCAATCCCTGGCATTGCGCCGGATGCCGTGACAGGCACAGCATGACAAGGTGAGAAAATCTACCTTTATTAGACAATGCCACCGTCATTGCGAGCGTAGCGAAGCAATCCAGTCCCGGGTCGTGCGCACTCGCCGCTTCGCGGCTCGGCTGATCCGGGATGACAGTTTAATAAGTAGGATTGCCGCGTCGCTATGCTCCTCGCAATGACGTTGCCCCAACCATTATTCCCTCCTATACTCCCTCCCATGTCCTACCCGCTCAAAAACTTCGCGCCGCGCTCGCTCTATGGGCGGTTCCTGATGATTATCATCCTGCCGACCGTGCTCGCGCAGATGGTTGCTGTCTATATGTTCTACGAGCGGCACTGGAGCAGCATGGCGCGCAATATGTCCAGTGCTTTAAGCCAGGAGATTGCCTACGTCGTGCATCGGCTGGAGGATACGCCGGGCACAGGGCAGGAGCGGATGCTGCACAATGCCAGAACCGACCTCGGCATCACCATCGCGCGGGAGGGGAGCGACGCGCTGTTCGCGCCGGGCATGAAGAACGATCCCCCGCCCTACAATGAGGATTTTGAAACCTATATCCATCAACAGCTTGGTGATGGAATCGCTGTAGCCTTCGCTTATCCTGAAAACGATAATGATTATATCTATCTCCGCGCCGTCCTGCCGGATAACCATACAATTTATATCACCGCGCCGCGCAAGCGGCTGGCCAATCCCAGCACCTATATTTTTATTCTGTGGATGACGGGGACAGCCTCCCTGCTGCTGTTCGTTTCCGTGATGTTCCTGAAGAACCAGGTGCGCTCCATCGTGCGGCTGACGGAGGCGGCGGAAAAATTTGGAACCGGCCAGGATCTGCCGGATTTCAAGCCGACGGGCGCGCAGGAAGTGCGCCGCGCCGCCATCGCCTTCATCGAAATGCGGGAGCGCATCAAGCGGCTGCTCACCCGCCGCACACAGATGCTCGCCGCTGTCTCGCACGATCTCCGCACACCGCTCACCCGGATGCGCCTGCAGCTTGAATTGCTCAAGGATAAAAAAACGGCATCGCTGAAGGACGACCTCACCGAAATGGAGAAAATGCTGGAGGGCTACCTCGATTTCGCGCGCGGGGAATCGGACGCAAAAACCGAGGAAATCAACCTCGCCCGCTTCGTGGAGGGCATCGTGGCGGGCTATCCCCAGGAAAAAAGCCGGATTACCTCCGCCATCCCGCCTGCGCTCTCCCTACGCGGCCAGAGTTTCGCCCTCAAGCGATGCTTCTGCAACCTGATCGAGAACGCGCTGCGCTATGCGCCGCATCTGTGGATAAGCACGGAACCGGCGGGAAACATGATCGCCGTGCTGCTGGACGATGACGGGGCGGGCATCCCCTATGCCGAACAGGAAAACGTCTTCCAGCCCTTTTACCGGCTGGAGCGATCCCGCAACGCGGCGACCGGCGGCGTGGGGCTGGGGCTTTCCATCGTGCGGGACATCCTCCACCGTCACGGCGGGGACATAAGGCTGGAAACCAGCCCGCGCGGCGGATTGCGGGTGCGGATGACCCTCCCGGCGTGATACGCCGGAATCGGCCGGCAGTGCCAATTCAAGAATTCCCTGGCTAATTCCTTAAAAATCGGTTATAGAGCGCGCCACATCCTTTGACATTTTTATAATCCTGCACAAGAAGATTTATGACACAGCTCCGCAACATCGCCATTATCGCCCACGTGGATCACGGCAAAACCACACTCATTGACCAGCTCCTCCGCCAGAGCGGCACTTTCCGCCTCAACCAGCAGGTGGCCGAGCGCGTGATGGACTCCAATGACCTCGAAAAAGAACGTGGCATCACGATTCTGGCAAAATGCACGTCCGTGGCGTGGAAAGACGCGAAAATCAATATCATAGATACCCCTGGCCACGCGGATTTCGGCGGGGAAGTGGAGCGTGTGCTCAACATGGTGGATGGCGTGTTGCTGCTGGTGGACGCGGCGGAAGGCCCCATGCCGCAGACGAAATTCGTGCTGATGAAGGCACTGGCACTCGGCCTCAATCCCATCGTGATTATCAACAAGGTGGATCGCCCCGACGCGCGTGTGGACGAAGTGCTGAACGAGATTTTCGATCTGTTCGTGGCACTGGATGCCAATGAAGCACAACTCGATTTCCCGGTGCTGTACGCTTCCGGGCGCAACGGCTGGGCGGCACGGCATCTGGATGACCCGCGCGAAAACCTGCATTGCGTATATGAGGAAATCCTCCGCCACGTTTCCCCGCCGCAGGTGGATGAAACCGCGCCGTTCGGGATGCTTGTGACCATTCTGGAATCGGATAACTTCCTGGGGCGTATCCTCACGGGGAAAGTTTACAGCGGCAAAATCAAGATCAACAGCCCGGTGAAAGTGCTGCGGCTGGACGGAACCCCGGTGGAGCAGGGCAGGCTCACCAAGCTGCTGACCTTCAACGGCATCGAGCGCGTGACGGTGGATGAAGTGATCGCGGGGGACATCATCGCCATTGCGGGGCTGACCCAGGCTACCGTGGCCGATACCATCGCCGCGCCGGAACTGGCCGCGCCCATCCGCACCACGCCCATTGATCCGCCGACGATGGCGATCACCGTCAGCATTAATGATTCTCCCCTCGCGGGCACGGAAGGCAGCAAGGTGACCTCGCGGATACTGCGTGAACGCCTGTTCAAGGAAGCGGAAGGCAATGTGGCGATCAAAGTGCGCGACATCGGAAGCACGGATGCGTTTGAAGTCAGCGGGCGCGGGGAATTGCAGCTCGGTGTGCTCATCGAAACCATGCGCCGCGAGGGCTACGAGCTTTCCCTCAGCCGCCCGCGCGTGCTGTTCCATAAGGATGAAACCGGCCAGATCACCGAGCCGATCGAAGATGTGCAGGTGGATGTGGATGAAGGCTACAGCGGCGTGGTGGTGGATAAGCTCTCGCAGCGCAAGGGCGATCTTGTTGATATGCGCTCCT
>JAHFPR010000038.1:10201-11599 GCA_023269645.1 Alphaproteobacteria bacterium
AGCGGCGGCAAGGTGCGCATGAAGTTCCTCGTGCCTTCGCGCGGGCTTATTGGCTATCAGGGCGATTTCATGACGGATACGCGCGGCACGGGTGTGCTCAGCCACGTGTATCACAGCTACGCGCCGTATAAGGGCGACATCACCGGGCGGCGCAACGGTGTGCTCATCGCCAACGGTACAGGGCAATCCGTGGCCTACGCGCTGTGGAATCTGGAGGAGCGCGGCTTCCTGTTCATCCGCGAGGGTATCAAGGTGTATGAGGGCATGATTATCGGCCAGCACAGCCGCGATAATGATCTCGATGTGAACCCGCTGAAAGGCAAGCAACTCACCAACATCCGCACCACCAGCAAGGACGATGCCGTGAAGCTCACCCCGCCGAAAGAGATGACGCTGGAGCAGGCCATGACCTACATCGAGGATGATGAGCTGGTGGAAGTCACCCCGAAATCCATCCGCCTCCGCAAGAAAAAGCTGAATCCCAACGAACGCAAACGCTCCGGGAAAAGTGCCGGAAGCATCGCGGTTGGGGAGTAAAATCTTATGTCATTCCCGCGAAAGCGGGAATCCAGCGCGGCGTGTCTACGCTGCTGAAAACCCTTTGCTATCTCGCCGCAGACGCGGCTTAGGCTGGATTCCCGCTTTTGCGGGAATGACACGTCATGAAGTGTCAGGTGGTGAGGAGTAATCCCTTACTATCTGAAAAGGTTTACAAAAGCATAAATTGTGGTATGATGCTGGGGATTGCCTGTGGGGACAGGCTATCAAGGCGCGCGCGGAATGTATCCGCCCGTGGCTGCGGTTGCATCCTTTGGGAGAGGGGGGCTGCCCGGTATCGGTTGCCAAAGGGGAGGTTAAAAGGGGATGGCTGTAGCATTACAGCAGCAGGCGTTTTCCGCTGGCATCAGCCAGATGGATGGGGTGGATTCGCGCAGGGATAAAACCACGACGCGCATGAAAAAAGAAAAGAACCCGCGCGGCAAACGCGCAGGGAAGGGTGTGTTGCGTTCTGAATCTCCACGTTCTCCTGGCGGTTCTCTTCTAGGCCGCCTGTTCCACGAAAAAGAAGCGGTGATTGGTGTGGATGTTGTGCCGGGCTGCATCCGCCTGTGCCAGATGGAGCGGCATGGCGCGGGCTGGCGGATCAAGAAATTTGCCTCCATGAAGATTGAAGGTGCGGATAGCATCCAGAATATTCGTGACAATGCAGCACTTTATGCCGGAAAGCTCAAGGAACTGGTGAGTAGTAGCGGTATTAAAACAAAACACGCTGCAGTGGCACTTCCGGTGGCGAGTTCCATCATCAAAACCCTCACCCTGCCGCACATGACGGACGCGCAGATCGAACAGGCGATCATGCTTGGATCGTTCTGGCAGAACCTCCAGCTTTCCGCCAAA
>JAHFPR010000001.1:0-24692 GCA_023269645.1 Alphaproteobacteria bacterium
AGTAGCTCACGTGGTATGACTATTAATGGAACTTCCGGCCAATATCCGAAATCGCCTTCGTCACCAACACTTCCACCGCTTCCTGGCTCAGATTTTCCACGATAAGCGTCCGTGCCGCGCTCACGGTGATATCCACCGCATTATCCCGAATATCCTTGATAGCCGAGGCTTCCGCCTGCGCGATTTTCTGCACGGCCAGCGCAGTCCGGCGGGAGAGTTCCTCCTCCACCGTTTTCCTCGTGTTGGCGATAATCCGCTGTGATTCTGCCCGCGCGTGTTCCACGATTTCCTCAGCCTCGTCAATCGCCTGTTTCTGCCGACGCTGATAACTGTTGAGGAGCAATTGCGCTTCTTCTTTCAGGCGCGCAGCCTCCGCCAGATCTTTGCCGATGGAGGATGATCGCGTATCCAGCCCGCGCCGGATGATGCGCCCCAGCGGCCTGGCCACCAGTGCCACGAACACCACAAACGCAATCGCCACGACGAATGCCGGATTCTGCACAATGCTTTCCCTATCCATCCTATGCCTGCTTCACCGTTTGCCGGATAACGGCTTCCGCCTGTTTCCTTGTTACCTTAATATCGGCAAGTTTCCGGACTATTTCAAGGGAGATGTCTGCCGCAACATCCTCCATATCTTCCATCGCCTGCCCGCGCGCACTCGTGATTTTTTCCTGCGCTTCCGCTGCCTTCACCTGCAACTCGGCATCCAGCATGGCGTGATGCTTCACGGCAAATGCAGCAGCTTCCGCGCCCGCATTGGCGAGGATTGCCGAAGCCTCCACCTGGGTGAGTTCCCGCGAGGCCTTATACTCCGCATCCATCGCTTCCGCTTTTTCCTGAAGCGTTTTGGCCTTATCCAGATCCCCCCGGATTTTTTTCCAGCGGGATTCCAGCACCCCCTGAATACGCGGAATCGCCGCCCGCGCCATCATCACATACAGCAGCGCAAACGTCACCGCCAGCCAGAAAAGCTGGGACGCAAACCATGTTTGATCAAGCTGCGGCATAACCGGCCAACCTCAAGTGATAACTGCGTTGCGCGTTATGCGGCAAAGGCGAGGTACAGGCCAATCACCAGCGAAATAATGCCCAGCCCTTCTGCAAGTGCCATACCCAGCATCAACAGCGGCTTGATTTTAGCTTCCGCAGCAGGATTGCGAGCAATGCCGTTGATGCCGGCAGCGAAAATCAGCCCTACGCCGATCGCCGCGCCAACCGCGCCCATCGTCGCCAGACCCGCACCAATAAATTTGAGAGCAGTAAAATCCATAATCCTATCCTTTAGTTAGCGTTAAACAAAAATTCAGGTATTAGAAGTGATTAGTGCATATTCAGCGCATCATTGAGATAGATGCACACCAGCAGCGAAAATACATATGCCTGAATCAACGCTACCAGCAACTCGAACCCGGTGAAAAGCACCAGCAGCGCAAACGGCAGCAGGCTCATCACACTCCAGCCGAGCGCGCCCGTGCCGATCAGCGCGATGACGAAACCCGCCACCACCTTCAGCAGAACGTGCCCCGCCATCATGTTTCCGGCAAGTCGCATAGCGAGCGTCACCGGGCGCATAAGGTAGGAAATAAGCTCAATCAGCACCATAACCGGCGCAAGCCACAACGGCACACCCGTGGGCACAAAAAATTTCAGGAACCCGATCCCGTGTTTAACAAAACCCACCACCGTCACTGCTACGAAAATAGCACCCGCCAGCGCGAACGTAACGATGATATGACTGGTCACCGTGAAGCTGTAGGGCAGCAGCCCCAGCAGGTTGGTGAGCAGCAGGAACATGAACAGTGTAAAAATGAACGGAAAAAACGCGCGGGCTTTTTCCCCGGCACTTTCATCCAGCATCTTGGCAACGAACTCATAGGTGAGTTCCGAAAGGGATTGCCACCGCCCCGGAATCATGGCTTTTTTGCGCATACCGCCAATCAGGAAAAAGCTCGCCGCTGCCACCGCCAGCACCATGAAAAGTGCGGAATTGGTGAAGCTGACATCCACCCCACCAATATGGAGATGTTGCCCGAATAACGGGTGCACCTCAAACTGGTGCAGTGGATTGTGTTTCACCGGTTCGGCCATGTTATTCCTCAGCTTTATTCATCTGCGTCGTCATCATCCCAGGATTCCGCCGCATTCCCCGTATTATCAGGGGGAAATTCGGGGTGCGCATCCTGTTTGGAGGAAAGTTTATAGATATTTAATGTCGCGGCTGCAACACCTAAAATCAGCAGAAGAATAAAAAAAACGGGGAGGGTATGAAACCATTTATCAAGGAGATAACCAAGCCCCCCGCCAACTACCACGCCTGAAAGCAGTTCCGTACTCGCGCGGGAGGCACTGAGCGTTACGATTTTGCGGGCTGCCGCGATTTTTTCCTTCTCCCTGCGGCGCGCATCATCAATACGCGCCGCAAGTGCCTGAACATCCTCCTCCGCGCTATCGTCGCTGGACATCAGAAAAATGCTTCAGATTTAGCTGCTAATGCTTGTCTTTAGCATCCTTGCCTTCGTCTTTTTTATCCGCAGGCTTATCGGATTTATCTGCGGGCTTCTCAGCGGCTTTTGGCTCAGCCTTCTTATCTTCGGCCTTGGGTTCATCCTTTTTATCCGCAGGCTTATCTGCCTTCTTATCGGATTTATCCTCATCCCCCGCGCCCTTGAACACATCGTCAATAGCTTTGGCAAGCACTTCATACTCTTTCTTGTCGAAGTATTTTTTATCGTTGATGTAGAGGGTCGGAGTAGAGTTCACACCCAGTGCCTTCTGCGCCTGAAGCTGCTGGCGGAGCATACCATCCTCCAGTGCTTTATCCTTCGCACAGGCATCAAATTTGCTGTTATCAAGGCCGCCCAGCTTGGCGATGCTTTTCAGCTTTTCAACAACCTCTTCTTCCTTTTCCTTATATGCCCACTCATCCTGAGCCTTGAATATCGCACCCAGGAACATGGTACGCTTATCCGCCGGAACACCGCATTCCAGGATCATCGCGGCGCGGAGTGCAGGGAGGTTCAGCGGATAATTGCGGAACACAAATTTCACCCTGCCCGTATCAATATAATTCTGCTTCAGCTTATCGAACACTTCCGTATAGAACGCTTTGCAGTGCGGGCATGAAAGCGAGGCGTATTCCGTCATGGAGGTAGGAGCATCTTCCTTGCCGAACGTAATATCGTAGGGAAGTTTCTGATTCAGCAGAATACGTGCCTGGATAACTTCTGCTTCCGTGGGGGGAGCAAACGCCGTGGGTGCTACGCCCGCCGGTGATGATGCCGAAATCGCAGGCTTGGCATCGGTTTTAGCCTCGGCCTTGGCTTCCGGCTTTGTTTCCGCTTTTGCTTCCGTTTTCGCCGGTTCGGATTTCTTTTCCACAGCTTTTTCAGCAGGTGCTTTCGTTGCCGGAACCGCCTTGTCTTCCGCGTGTGCAACCGGCATGAACGCAACCGACATGAACAGACAGGCGGCAACCAGCGTTATCAGTATTTTTTTTGTGAGCATCATAATGACTCCATAAATATTTTTGTGGGATTATCACCCGTTTTGTTCCCCGTGAAACGGGTTGTATTCTATCCCTGCCCCGGCAGAGTGCAAGGATTTTCTGGAGAGAACGGGAATCAGGGCATTGTCCTCTAAAGATAGATGTGCTGTCATTCCAGCGAAGGCTGGAATCCAGTAGCGGCGTGTCTACGCCGCTGAAAGACCGTAGTTATTTCGCCGCAGACGCGGCTTGCGCTGGATTCCAGCTTCCGCTGGAATGACAAGTGTAGGGATTATCTATCGTTAGGGGACAATACCGGAATCAGCGGGATGCGGGATGCAGCTTGATCCGGTGAATTGCTTTATAGCCGCAATAGACCGCGATTTTTTCAAGGATAACCGGCTCCAGATAGCTTATTTCCGTGGCATACCCCCCCTCCACTTCCAGATGCAATGTGCCGAGCGGCGTGTTCCCGCGCGAGAACGTAACATTCTGCGGCTGCGCACGGGCAGCGATCTCATTCCCCACGATGCTCGCCCACTGGGTGAGCAGCTTCGCCTTCACCGACCCGCCATCCTCAAATGCCGTTTCCGTCAATTTCGGCAGTATCGCCGAGATTCTGGAAAATCCGCGCGCGCGGTATTCAGCCATGATGTGCCTCCATTGCTGCTTTTCTTTCCCCCTGCTCGCCGGGGGTATTTCGTTCACGCGCCACTGTGGCTGGCTCGCAGATGGGCGGGTGCGCTTCGCTCACGCTCAGGGCTGCTTTTCTTGCCCCCTGCTCGCTCGCCAGCAATTCCCGCACCGGACGAAAACTGCGCCGATGATGCGGCGAAACACCGTGCGCAAGCAGTGCCTGCTGATGCGCTTTCGTGCCGTAACCCGCGTTTTTCTCCCAGCCATAATGGGGAAATTCCCGGTGCAACTGCCGCATGATCCTGTCCCGCGTGACCTTGGCGACAATCGAGGCCGCCGCGATGGAGATACTCCTCTCATCTCCCTTGATTATCGCCTGCGCCCCACATGGAAGCTGCGGGATATGCAGCCCGTCCACCAGCACCATAGCGGGCGCGGAAGACAGATTCGCCACCGCCTGCCGCATGGCCAGCAACGTGGCCTGGAGAATATTGATTGTATCAATGGCCACCACATCCACGATGCCTACGCCCACATCAAACGCGCCGGTAATTTCCTGGTAAAGCTGCTCCCGGCACGCGGCGGTAAGTTTCTTGGAATCGTTGATGGTGCGCGGAAGATACTGCGGCTCCGCCCCGTTCCACAACACCGCAGCAGCAGCCACCACCGGCCCCGCCCACGGCCCCCGACCCGCTTCATCCACACCCGCCACCAGATGGCTTCCGCAGGCGCGCTCAAACGTAAAATCCGGCATGACTCAATTCCTATTTCATGCGGTTCCACCACTTGAACGCCTCATCGTAATTTTTCTCAACGCACAGCCCGTTATAATAGGCATTGCCCATGTTCCAGATCGCATCCTTATTGCCCTGCTCTGCCGCATCGCTGTAAAAATGGAATGCTTTGCACGCATCGGGATCCATATCTTCCGTGCCGTTCGCATAAATATAGCCCAGTGCTACGCGTGAATAGGGATCCTGCATATTCGCCGCTTTTTCATACCATTCGATTGCCTTTTTCATATCGTGCTGCGTACCATCCGCACGATAATATTCCGCGATCATCACGATGGAGCGCAAATGTTTCAGATCCGAGGCTTTCATCAGCCATTGCAGACGCTCCTCCCCTTCCTTCTGGCTTGCGATTGACGCATACACCTCTGCCAGTAATGTTTCCACCTGCTGTTTTCTCTGGATATCCGGAAGAAGCTCAATGAGTTTTTTGTAATGGAACACCGCCTGGTCAACATCCTGCTTGGTACCAAATCCCCACTGATAAAACTGTCCGAGCTTGAGGTGCGCCACCACAATGCCGCCATCCGCCGCCGCCGCATAGAACTTGAAGGCTTTTTTGGGATTGGAATAAACTTCCCCGAATCCGAATTCATAGATTTCTCCCAGCTTGTAATGCGCAAAAACCTCGCCGGATTCCGCTGCTATTTTCAGCCATTTTGTCGCAAGCAGTGAATCCCCGTGATCCTCATAAAAAAGGCCGATCGCCAGCATGGCTTTGGTATGGCGGTTTTTCGTAGCCTTGGCATACCATTTCTGAGCAATGGCATCGTTCGCCTCCACCCCTTCGCCGAACTGGTACATATAACCCAGGACATATTGGGTTTCCGCATCATCCTGTTCGTTGGCAATCCTCAATTTTACAGGCATTTCCTGAGGGGTATACGGCTTGATATTGCCGAGATATGTCTGGCGCAAAGGCTCCCACCCTTCGTCTGATTGCTTGTCTTTTTCCTGTTTATTCTTCTCTTCCTCCGGCAATGTAGCAGAAACAGGCTTATCCTCCTTTTTTTCTTCCTTCACGCCGGGTTGCGGGATAGCCGGTGCAGGCAGCATCGTTGCCTGTATCGGGGAAGGGCTGGGCGCGGGCACTACAGCCTTCTGCGCTTGTGCCTGTGCAAACGCGGCAAGGGGCAGCGCGCAGGCTCCCAGCATCGCCAGAAGCATGATTGCTTTATGCATACTGCGTACCATAGTTTTTACCCCTTTTAACCCTTTTCCTCCGCCAGCCATCCGGCCACCACTTTCGCGCCGTAGGTAAACACCGCGCTCGCACCCGCGCGCCTGAAGGCGAGCAGGCTCTCCCGCATGGCCGCGCGCTCATCCAGAAAACCCTTTTCCGCCGCCGCTTTGAGCATAGCATATTCCCCGCTCACCTGGTAAGCAAAAATCGGCACGGCGAAGTTATCCTTCACCCTCCGGATAATATCCAGATACGGCATTCCTGGCTTGATCATCACCATATCCGCGCCTTCCGCAATATCCAGCGCGACCTCCCGGAGTGCTTCATCGCTGTTGGCCGGATCCATCTGGTAGGTTTTTTTATCGGCCTTGCCAAGATTCCCCGCCGAACCCACTGCATCGCGGAACGGACCATAAAAAGCGGAGGCGTATTTCGCCGCGTAGGAGAGTATCTTTACATGGGAATAGCCAGCCTCATCCAGCGCATCGCGGATTTTCCCCACGCGCCCGTCCATCATATCGGAGGGCGCGACAATATCACACCCCGCCTCCGCTTGCGCCATCGCCTGACGGCAGAGGATCTCGATGGTAGCATCGTTATTTACGTCTGCGGCCTGTGGCCGGGGGGCGGTGGTTTTATGATTACCGCCTACAGACCACTGACCACCCACCACCCCATCATGCCCATGCGTGGTATAGGGATCGAGCGCAACATCGCAGATAATGCCCATTTCCGGCACGGCTTTTTTCACCGCGCGCACCGCCCGGCACATAAGATTTTCCGGGTTAAAGGCCTCCTCCGCATTATCCGATTTGCGCTTCGCCTCCACCACGGGAAACAGCGCAATCGCGGGAATGCCCAGCACCGCCGCTTCTTTCGCCTCCTTCACCAGTTCCGCAATCGTGAGGCGATCCACGCCGGGCATGGCGGCGATTTTCTCCCGCCCTTTCGCGCCCTCCATCACGAATACCGGCCAGATGAGATTGTCCACGGAAAGCCGATGCTCCCGCACCAGGCGGCGACACCAATCCTCCCGCCGATTGCGGCGCATTCGTGCGCGGGGGTAACTTGCTGTAATGGAAAGATTGTAGGTCATTTCTAGAGTTTAGAGTCCAGAGTCCAAGAGTCCAGTAGATTTTTACTGAACTCTGAACTCCGGACTCTGAACTCTCGCTTCAATTACCTGGAATAGAACTCGATGACCATGTTCGGTTCCATCTTCACCGGATAGGGCACTTCCGCCAGTTTTGGAACGCGGATATACTTGCCCTTCAGCTCCTTGGCGTTGACTTCCAGATACTCCGGAACATTGCGTTCCGGGCTTTGGGAAGCCTCGATCACCAGCGGCATCTGCTTGGATTTTTCTTTAACTTCAATAATATCCCCCTCTTTAACGAGGTAGCTGGGGATATTCACCGTCTTGCCATTCACCTTCACGTGCTTGTGATTGACGAACTGGCGCGCGGCAAACACGGTCGGCACGAAATTCATGCGGTAGACCACCGTATCCAGGCGACGCTCCAGCAAGCCGATGAGGTTTTCGCTGCTGTCGCCCTTGCGGCGTATCGCTTCCACATATGTTTTATGGAACTGGCGTTCAGAAATATTGCCGTAATAGCCTTTAAGCTGCTGCTTGGCGGAAAGCTGCGTTCCGAAATCCGAAGCGGTGCGGCGGTTGCCCGCAGGGCCGTGCTGGCCAGGACGATAATTCTTCTTTTCAAAAGCATCCTTCTGGCGACCCCAGAGGTTAACGCCCAGGCGGCGGCTGATTTTATACTTCGCTGCATTACGTTTTGTCATGCTATGCTCCTTATGTTACTCAATGATAATACTATCTTACGCTTCAAAGACTTAGTTGCTTATGACGTAAGCAATGCTTGTCCGCATATCCGCCGAAAACCTTCCCGGCAGGCTTGAGTTGGGCTGTGGAATCTATGGATTTCTAAGGAAATGTCAAGGGAAATCGGATGATGGATTATGGATGATAGATGATGGAATTTGGCCTACTTTCCATCATCCATCATCTCCTCTTCTTTCCCGCCAGCGCGCGAATCACCCCCCGCATACTCTGCACTTCCTGGGCAGTCATCCCCGCACGGGAGAACAGGTTGCGGAGGTTCGCGGTCATTTTCGGTTTTTTATTGGGAACCTGGGCATAAAAGCCGCCTTCTTCCAGCTCGCGCTCCAGATGCTCCAGCATCGCAATGATTTCTTCCTTGGTGGCAGGCGGCTCCACCATGCTCTGGATGACAGAATCCGGTTCTTTTTCGTTGAACCAGCGTTTTCTTGCGCCCGCCTCCTCGCGGTATCCGGAAGCCTCGTAACACACCACCGCTACTGCCTGTGCCAGATTCAGCGACGCGCAATTTTCATCGGTGGGAATAGTCAGGATTACATCCGCCAGTGCCACCTCCTCATTGGTAAGCCCAATGCGCTCGCGCCCAAAGATGAGGCCGTATTTTCTGTCATCCTGAGGCGCAGCCGAAGGATCTCCCGCCGCATGAGATCCTTCACTTCGTTCAGGATGACAGCCCATCGCTTCCCGCAACTCCCTCGGCGCGATGCACCGCTTCACCATATCGCGCGGGCGGGCGGTGACGGCAAAAATACAATGCAGGTCGGCGATGGCCTCCCGCAGCGTTTCATATATTTTCGCCTGCCGGACAATACCCGCCGCAACCGCCGCCATATCCTCCGCTTTCGGGTTCGGCCAGCCATCGCGCGGGGCGACGATGCGCAGTTCGTGCATCCCGAAATTCATCATCACCCGCGCAGCCGCGCCGATATTCTCGCCCATCTGCGGGCTTACCAGGATGATGGCGGGATGGGTGATGGAAGGACAGCCCTTTGCGCTTTCTTTTATGCCACCCTCCAGCAACTATTCATCCCCGTAGGTGATATTGTATTTCTCTTTCATTTCCTTCTTGAGTTCGGGAGAGGGATCGCCGTAGCCGGATTTGACGATGGTTCCGTATTCCTCCAGATTGAACACTTCCGTACCCTTCAGTGCCTTCAGGAATGATTTTTCCTTCGGCGGATCCACCAGCACGAAATAATAGGCACTGCGCCCGTCAGCGGGCATGAAACGCAGGTAATACATCCGGTTCCTCTGTGCCTGAATACGCTCCGCAAAACTTTTCGGCTTCATCATGATAATATGCGCTCCCGTAAGCTATAAAGTAATTCCAGCGCCTCGCGCGGGGTTAAATTATCAACATCCACCGCTTTTAGCAAGGCCTCGATTGTAATGTCATCCTGAGCCTTCGGCGAAGGATCTCCCGCCACGGGGGATCCTTCGCTACGCTCAGGATGACAGTACGCTCGTTCAGGATGACAGTACGCAAAAAGAGGCAGGCTTTCGCTGAGCTGCGTCATCGCGCTGCCGCTTTCGCCTTCCTGAAGCGTGTGCATCACCTGTTCCGCGCGCGCGAGCACCGCCTGCGGAAGCCCGGCCAGCCGCCCGACATGGATGCCGTAGGAGCGATCCACCACCCCCTCGCCAATTTCATGCAGAAACACCACGTCACCCTTCCATTCCTTCACTTTCATCGTGTAACAGGCGAGATGCGGCAGGCGGGCGCGCAGCATGGTAAGCTCATGGTAGTGCGTAGCGAAAAGGCCACGGCAGCGCAATGTATCGTGGAGGTATTCCACCACCGCCCAGGCGATGGAAAGCCCGTCAAACGTGGCTGTTCCGCGCCCAAGCTCGTCCAGAATCACCAGCGAGCGGTCGGTCGCCTGGTTCAGGATGGCCGCCGTTTCCACCATCTCCACCATGAAAGTGGATTGGCCGCGCGCCAGGTTATCCGCCGCACCCACACGGCTGAACACACGATCCACCACACCGATATGCGCGCTTTCAGCAGGCACGAACGAACCCATCTGCGCGAGCACGGCGATAAGCGCGTTCTGCCGCAGGAATGTGCTCTTCCCCGCCATGTTCGGGCCGGTGACGAGCCAAAGGCGTTGCGCCTCCGAAAGATCACAATCATTGGCGATGAAGCGATCCCCTGCGAGTGCCTCCACCACCGGATGCCTGCCACCCCTGATGCGAAAAGCGCGGCTGTCATCCACGTGCGGACGGCTGTAATTATGGGTCGTGGCGAGTTCCGCCAGTGCACTGCCAACATCCAGCATGGCGAGCGATTGGGCACACAGCGCGATGGCATCTCCCTGCGCCACGACCTTCCGCACAAGCCGCTGGAAAATCTCGATTTCCAGCTCCAGCGCATAGCCGCGCGCGTTGATGATTTTATGCTCCAGCTCCTTGAGTTCCTGCGTGGTGTAGCGGAGCGCGCCGCCCATCGTTTGCCTGTGGATAAAGTAATCCGGAACCTTGTCGGAATTCTGAGGTGTTACTTCAATAAAATATCCCAATATATTATTTTCTTTTATTTTTAGTGAGTTTATAGTTGTTTCCCTGCTGTATTTTTCCCGCAGCGCATCCTTGAATTTCTGGCTGTCATGCTGCGCCTGGCGGTAATCATCCAGCTTCGCATCGTAGCCATTGCGGATAAACCCGCCGTCGCGTACGTGAACACCCACGTTATCCGTCAACGCTTCCTGAAGTTCGAGCAGCAGCGCGTCCGGTGTGCCCAGCCCCTGAACGCACCCGCGCAGGCTGGCCGGAACCGCAGCATCCGCCAGAAATTCAAACATCCCGGAGATCAGCATCGCCTGCCGCAGCCCATCCCGGATTGCACCCAGATCGCGCGGGCTGGCACGCCCCTGCCCCAGATAAAGCCGGGAAAGCGCGCTCCATATCCGGAAGCTGGTGCAGTGCCTCGCGCAATTCGCGACGCAGTTGCGGCTGCATGGTGAAAAACTCCACCCTGTCCAAGCGGCTCCGTATCGCCTCCGGATCAAGCAGCGGCGCACCGATATAGCTGCACAGCAGCCGCGCGCCCGTACCCGTCACCGTTTTATCAATCGCGGAAAGCAGCGACCCGCGAAACTCGCCGGAAAGCGTGCGCTCAAGCTCAAGATTCCGGCGCGATGCGGCATCAATGGACATGAACTGCAGCATCCCCAGCCGCTTCGGAGGGTTGAGGCGCGGCAGGTTGCCCTTCTGCGTAAGCTCCACATAATCCAGCAGCGCGCCACACGCGCCGAGTTCCGCATCCTCCAGCGCGCCGAACCCCTCCAGCGAGGCCACTTTATACGCATCCTTCAACTTGCGCGCGCCCTTGGTGCTATCGAAAAAACTGGCGGCATGGGGAGCCAGTGCCGCACGGTATTCCCCCAGCGCAGCGGCGAATGATTCATCCTGCCACAGCGTTTCGGAAACCAGCAATTCCTTGGGATTGACGCGGGAAAGCTCCGCCCCCAGCGATTCCCGGTTCACCGCGCACACATAAAACTCACCGGTAGAAATATCGAGCCATGCCAGCGCAAGTGCCGCGTTCTTTTTCCCCGGAGCAATCGCCGCCAGGAAATTGGCGGAACGCGCATCCAGCAGCGTATCCTCCGTCAGTGTTCCCGAAGTAACAATCCTTACTACTTCGCGTTTCACGACAGACTTCGCGCCGCGCTTTTTGGCCTCGCGCGGGTCTTCCATCTGCTCGCAGATGGCGACCTTGAAGCCCTTTTTAATCAGCTTGTGGAGGTAATATTCGCCGTTATGGTGCGGAACGCCGCACATCGGAACATCCTTGCCGTTGAGCTTGCCGCGATGGGTGAGCGCAATATCCAGCGCGCCGGAAGCGGTGATCGCGTCCTCGAAAAACAGCTCGTAAAAATCCCCCATCCGGTAGAACAGCAGGTATTCCGGATGGGCTTCCTTGATGGAAAAATACTGCCGCATCATCGGCGTGATGGGCGCGGTGGCGTTCGGCTCCACTTCGAGTTCCACGATGTTGTTGGCGGGTTGGCTCATGACAGCACCAATTATAGGGCGGTAACGGGGCGAAGTAAATCGTCATTGCGAGCGGAGCGAAGCAATCCAGCCTTGCACCTTGGGAAGTTTCTGGATTGCTTCGCTCCGCTCGCAATGACGGATGCCCAGAAAGCACAAAACCCCGCTGACACGATTGAAAAAACTCAAAATGGGGATTTCAAAAGTATCAGCGAGGTTCAGGCGGAGCGAAGGAAAAATTAGTGTTATTTCTTTCCTTTCTTACTATCCTTTAAAAAGATCTCCAAGGCAGCTTAAAAAGAGCAGAGCCGATACTGTAAGAAGCAGTGCCAGTATTGGATCAGAGTGCCAAAATTGAATATACTCATGAATCATCTCACACCAAACCTTTCATTTTTCGGGTGTTTACTACATCGCGTTTAACTGACACGACGAAGAATCAAAAAAACTGTGACAAAAATCAGGGTGTCACACAAACGCGAACGTATAAAATAGGTTCCATCATACCAGAAGTATATATATCAAGTCTTTTATTTCCCCACCTTGGTATTTCTGTCACCCCGGCGTATGCCGGGGTCTGGTCTTTCCGGATACCGTCATGCGACGGCATGACAAATCCCCTTGCGTTCGCCACTTCCGCTTGCTAGATTGCCCCCGCGATACACGCGGAAATCCAATGCTGCGGCGCAGCACAACCCGTCATCCTGAGGCGAAGCCGAAGGATCTCCAGCCACGTGAGATCCTTCGCCTGCGGCTCAGGATGACAGCAACCAACAGGAAAAAATCATGGCCAAGGACAGCAAGCAGGACAAGGCAAAAAATACGAAACGCGCGGAAATGACGGATGAAAATTCCCTGGCCTACCGCAACGACGAAGCCCTCCGTTTCCATGAGGAAGGCAAGCCGGGCAAAATCCAGATAACCGCCACCAAGCCCTTGCTCACCCAGCGCGATCTTTCGCTGGCCTATTCCCCCGGCGTGGCCGCACCCTGCCTGGAAATCCAGAAAGACCCGGATGCGGCCTATAAATATACCGCGCGCGGGAATTTTGTGGCTGTGATTTCCAACGGCACGGCGGTGCTCGGCCTCGGCGATCTCGGCGCGCTGGCTTCCAAGCCGGTGATGGAGGGCAAGGGTGTGCTGTTCAAGCGGTTCGCGGATATTGACGCGATTGATATTGAAGTGGATACGAAGGATGTCAGCGAGTTCGTGAATTGTGTGCGCTACCTCGGCCCAAGCTGGGGCGGTATTAATCTGGAAGACATCGGCGCGCCCGCCTGCTTCGAGATTGAGAATCAGCTCAAGGAACTGATGGAAATCCCCGTCTTCCACGATGACCAGCACGGAACCGCTATCGTCACCGGCGCGGCGCTCATCAACGCCTGCCATCTTACCGGCAAGAAGCTCGAAAACCTGAAGCTGGTGGTGCTCGGCGCGGGATCGGCGGGTATCGCCTGCGCCCTGCTCGCCAAGGAACTTGGCGTTCGGAACCCGCTGCTGATTGACCGCATCGGCGTGATCTACAAAGGCCGCAAGGAAGGCATGAACCAGTGGAAAGACGCGCTCGCCGCCGATACAGATTGCCGCACACTGGAAGATGCCATGAAAGATGCCGACGTGTTCTATGGCCTCGCGGGCAAGGGCGCGATCAATAAAAAGCACGTGGCTTCAATGGCCAAAAATCCGGTTATTTTTGCAATGGCGAACCCCGATCCGGAAATCACGCCGGAGGATGTCCGCGAGGTGCGGGATGATGCGATTATCGCTACCGGACGCTCGGATTATAACAACCAGGTGAATAACGTGCTCGGCTTCCCCTATATCTTCCGGGGCGCGCTGGATGTCCACGCCACCACCATCAACCAGGAAATGAAAATCGCCGCCGCGCGCGCCCTTGCAGAACTCGCCCGCAAGCCCGTGCCGGAGGAAGTGAAGGCCGCCTATGGCAATAAAAAGATGGAGTTCGGGCCGGATTATATCATCCCCTCGCCGTTCGATCCCCGGCTTATCTCCACCGTACCGGTGGCCGTGGCGCAGGCCGCGATGAATACGGGTGTCGCCAAAAAACCCATCGAGGATATGGATAAATACCGCGAGGAACTCGCCGCTCGCCTCAACCCCACCGCCAACACCCTCAACCTTATTTACAAGCAGCTCCGCTCCCATCCGAAAACAGTGGTGTTCGCGGAAGGGGAAGAGGAAACCGTGGTGCGCGCCGCCTTCCAGTGGCGGGATCACGGCTACGGCAACGCAATTCTCGTAGGCCGAGAAAAGCAGATAGAAAAAATCATTGCCACGATGAATGTTGAAGACCGCGAGGGCATCACCATTACCAATGCCGCAATCTCGGATAAAAACGAGCAGTATATTGATTTTATGTATCACAAGCTCCAGCGCAAGGGCTACCTGCTCCGCGATTGTGGCCGCCTGGTGAAGAACGACCGCAACATCTTCGCCTCCTGTATGCTCGCAGTGGGCGATGCCGACGCGCTCATCACGGGCATGACGCGCAGCTATAACCAAACCCTGAAAAGCATTCTCAGCATTATTGATCCGCAGGAAGGCCAGCGCGTGTTCGGGCTTTCCATGATGATCGCCAAGAACCAGCAGACCGTGTTCATGTCCGATACCGCCGCGCACAGCCAGCCGGGGCCGGAAGCACTCGCCAACATCGCAGTGCAGAGCGCGCTGATGGCACGTCGCATGGGGCACGAGCCGCGCGTGGCGATGCTCTCTTTCTCCAATTTCGGCAACCCGATGCATGAGCGCGCTTCCAGCCTGCGCAAGGCGGTGGAAATCCTCGACGGCATGAAAGTGGATTTTGAATATGAGGGAGAAATGACCGCCGACGTGGCACTCAACGCCGATTTGATGAAGCTCTACCCGTTCTGCCGCCTCTCCAGGCCAGCCAACGTACTCATCATGCCGAGCCTGCACGCCTCGCATATTTCCGCGAAGCTGCTGAAGGAACTCGGCGGCGGAACGCTCATCGGCCCGGTGCTGATGGGGCTGCAGAAATCCGCGCAGATCGTGCCGATGAACTCCAGCGTTTCCGATATTCTGAATATCGCGGCACTGGCGGCTGTCGGCACATTCGCGGAGGAGGAAACACCGCAGAAAAACACGAAAACCGCTCGGTTGGTAAAAAGTGCCTGATCCTAGAAAAAGTGCTTGACGGAAGGCTCTTTTCAGGCTATCAAGGCCGCCCTTGCAACCTTATAACGCATAGAAAAACATGGCACATCATACCGCGACACAGAAATCCCTCCGGCAGAGCGGCAAACGCCGTGAACTCAATGTATTCCGCCTGACCAAAATGCGGAATTCCTGCAAAAGCGTAGAAGCCGCCGTGGAAAAGAAAGATGCGAAAACCGCTCAGGAAGCCCTGAAAGAAGCGCAAAGCGACCTCGCCCGCGCCGTGAAGAATGATGTCATCAAAGCTGGCCAGGCCTCGCGCAAGCTGAGCCGCCTGAACGCCCAGGTGAAAGCACTGGCGACCGGAACCTCCGCAGCCCCCGCCGCCGCACAAGCCAAAAAAGCACCGAAAAAATCCGCCGCGAAGAAATAAGCCTTCGCTTCTTTTATTTTATCTCGTCATTCCCCGAATTTTGCGCAGCAAAATTATAGGGAAATCCATCTCACCGCGTGTATCCGACTTGCGATAGATCGCCCCCCGCCTTCGCGGGGGCAGGCTCTAGAATCGCTACGCGATTCAGACAGTGACAGTCGCCCCCAGCCGCTTGAATCCTTTTTCCAAATCCGCAATCAAATCGTCCGCATCTTCCAGGCCGATATACAGCCGGATGCAGGTTCCTTTTTCTTGCCACCTGGTCGCCGTGCGGATAGGCGCGGGGTCGAAGCTGATAATCAGGCTCTCGAACCCACCCCAGCTATAGCCGATGGCGAACAGTTCCATCTTATCCAGTATTGCGGAAACCTGCTCCAGCGTGTAATCCTTATCGAGGATAATCGTGAACAGGCTCGCCGCGCCGGTGCAGTATTTTTTCCACAAGCCGTGGCCGGGATCTTTCGGGTGCGCAGGATACAGAATCTTCCGCACCTCCTTCCGCTTTTCCAGCCACGCGATAATTTTATCGGTGGAGCGTTGATGCCGCTCCATCCGCGCGGCAAGGCTGCGGAGGCCGCGAAGCGCAAGCCAGCAATCATCCGGGCTGGTGCTGATGCCGAGATTCCGATAGGTTTGCAGCAGCGGCGTGATGGTATCCCCGCGCGTGAGCACCGCGCCAAGCAGCACATCCGAATGCCCCGCGATATATTTCGTGGGAACCTGAATGCAAATATCCACCCCGTGCTCCAGCGGATTGAAATAAAGCGGAGTCGCCCAGGAGCTATCGAGCGCAGTCAGCACCAGATGCTTTTTCGCCACCGCCGTGATCGCTTCCACGTCCTGCATCTCGAAAGTCAGCGAGCCGGGACTTTCCATAAAAATCAACCGCGTATTTTTGCGGATGAGTTTGGCAATTCCCGCACCGCTTATCGTGGGATCATAATAGGTGGTTTCCACGCCGAAGCGCGTGAGGAATTTGTTGCAGAAACGCCGCGTCGGGCCATAGACGGAATCCACCATCAGCAGATGGTCGCCGCTTTGCAGGAAGCTCTGGAGCGTCAGCGTGATCGCCTCCAGCCCCGAAGAGGTAATCAGACAATCATCGGCTTTTTCCAGTTTCTTCAGCACATCCTGCAGCGCAAACGTGGTCGGCGTTCCGGCAATGCCATACCACGGGTCGGCGGTGGTAGCACCACGCGCTTCCTCGAAAGCATTTGGGAATTTCCCGGCCTCTGCCTCCTTCATATCCTTGAACGAGGGGAACACGATCGTAGATGCGCGATACACCGCCGGATTCACCGCCCCCGCCTGCCTGTCCGGATTCCGCCCGGCATAAAGAAGTTCCGTTGTTTTTTTCATATTTTCCATACTCTAGACATTGTGAACACCGCCATGCCCTGAATTGCTGTCACCCCGCACTTGTTGCGGGGCAATTCTAGAGGCATCCATCTTGCCACGGGTAAGTTGCAGCATGGATCGCCCTAGAATCGCTATGCGATTCAGGCGATGACGGGATATACATCTCTTTCTAAAACGCTCGCCATGAAAGCCCCACCACCACGTGGCTTACTTCCTCTTTCTTCGTAGTGAATGGTATCATACAGCTACGATACTTCACCACCTTGTTTTTTTCATTGATGAATTTACCGTCCTCGAATATCGGTTGTTTCTGATCCACGCACATATCAATTTTCCCAAGAATCGAAACACCGGGGACATTCTGCGATATTCCCGTTACCTGCTGCCCGGTGAGATCCTTTCCGAACGCTTGCACGATCTCCCTCCCCATATATTCATAAACATAGCTCCGCTTTCCTTTTTCGTGGATGTCCACACTAACACGGAAACAGAAATCCCATATCTCGGCAACCGCGTTGCTGTTGAATTTAGTAATCTCCGGAAGGTGGGCTTCCTTGCGCAGCCGCTCCCAATAGGTAGTAAGGCGCTGGGTGAGGCGCTGTTCCGAAATCATCTTGTCCTGCATGGTTATTCCATTATTTTATGAATTGTTATTTGCATGAATCTGGTTCATGATGCCGCATCGTTATCCATAAAGGTAAATCAACGCTATGACAACAACCACCATGAAGAAAATACAACCAGGACAAGATTATAAAATCGCAGATATTTCCCTTGCGAACGCGGGAAGAATGGCCATTGAGATCGCGGAAAACGAGATGCCGGGGCTGATGGCGCTGCGCGCGGAATTCGGAAAGGCGCAGCCGCTCAAAGGCGCGAATATCATCGGATGCCTGCATATGACCGTGGAAACGGCGGTGCTCATCGAAACGCTGACGCATCTCGGCGCGCAGGTGCGCTGGAGTTCGTGCAATATTTTCTCGACGCAGGATCATGCGGCAGCGGCCATCGCGGCCACCGGCGTTCCGGTGTTCGCATGGAAAGGCGAAACCGAGGAAGAATATGAATGGTGCATCGAGCAAACCATCAACGCGCCCGGCTGGCAGCCAAATATGATTCTGGATGACGGCGGTGACCTCACCCGCATCGTGCACGATAAATACCCCGCACTGCTGAAGAATATCCGTGGCGTTTCGGAGGAAACCACCACCGGCGTGGCGGCACTGCGCAGGCTGCAGGAAAAAGGTGAGCTGAAGGTTCCGGCAATCAATGTGAATGACTCCGTCACCAAATCCAAGTTCGATAATCTGTACGGCTGCCGGGAAAGCCTGCTGGATGGCATCAAGCGCGCCACCGATGTAATGATCGCCGGAAAAACCGCCGTGGTATGCGGGTATGGCGATGTCGGCAAGGGCTGCGCTGCCGCGATGAAAGGCCAGGGCGCGCGCGTGGTGATTACGGAAATTGACCCCATCAACGCGCTTCAGGCCGCGATGGAAGGCTATGAAGTGATGCCGATGGAGGATATAGCGGCACGCGGCGATATTTTTGTCACCGCCACCGGCAACAAGGACATCATCACGCTGGAACATATGCGGCAGATGAAAGACCGCGCCATCGTGTGCAATATCGGCCATTTTGATACGGAAATCCAGATCGCCTCGCTCCAGAATATGAAGTGGCGCGAGATCAAGCCGCAGGTGGATGAAGTGACGTTCCCGGACGGCAAACGCCTCACCGTGCTCGCCAAGGGGCGGCTGGTGAACCTCGGCTGCGCGACCGGGCATCCCTCGTTCGTGATGAGCAGCTCCTTCTGCAATCAGGTGATGGCACAGATGGAATTATGGAGTAATTCCAAATCCTACGAGAATAAAGTTTATGTATTACCTAAAACCCTGGACGAAAAAGTCGCGCGGCTGCACCTGGAAAAACTCGGTGTGAAGCTCACAAAGCTGACCAAAGAGCAGGCTGACTACCTCGCCGTTCCCATTGAAGGCCCCTACAAGCCGGATACGTATCGTTATTGATATGCCCCTTTACGCCGTCATCTTTCTGGCTGTTATCCTTATAGCGGCGGGCGGCTATTCTCTGTTTCAGGAACGGCGGCGGAAGTTTTTGCAGCTTGCGGCTCACGTGGCTGCAACAGCAGCCGTTCCCAATGAAGCACTGCAACGGGAGAATGAAAAGCTCCGCAGCAAGCTGGAAACTTCCGCGCAGATGCTCGATACGCTGGAATACCCTTTCTGGCGGCGGGATGCTGGCTTCAATCTCGTTTATTGCAACCACGCCTATACGAAAATCCGAGAAAATCACGCCGATGAAACCATCAGTGCCGAAACGGTAGAGCTTTTTTCCAAGGCAAAGGAGCTTGCAAAAAAAGCATCTGACCTCGGCGCGCCACAGCTTATCCGCAAGCATATCGTGATTGATGGCGCGCGCCATTTGTTTGAGATTCATGAGGTTCCCATTGAAGGCGGCACAGTTGGCTATGCCATTGATGTCACGCCGCAGGAGGAAATTGAGCACAGCCTGAGCCAGCATATCGCCGTGCAGAACGACCTGATGGAAAGCTCCACCAGTGCCATCGCCATTTATGGCGCGGATATGCGGCTGCGTTTCCATAACCGCGCGTTCGTGAAGCTGTGGAAACTGGATGAGAACCTCCTCGGCCAGCACCCCGCTTATGCCGACATCCTGGAAATACTGCGCGAGAAAAACCTCCTGCCGGAACAGGCGAATTTCAAGGCCTTCAAGAAGGCCAGCCTCGGCCTGTTCACCAGCATCACCCAGAAGCATGAGGAATATTATTATCTGCCCGACGGGAAAGTGCTGCGCGTCATCATCATTCCGCATGAACTCGGCGGGCTGCTGTTTTCATATGAGGATATGACGGATCACATCACGCTGGAGCGATCCTACAACACGCTGATTTCCGTGAAGGCGCATACGCTCGATAACCTGTTCGAGGGCGTGGCGGTGTTCGGCGAAAACGGACGGCTGCAACTGAGCAATCCCGTATTTGCGAAACTGTGGGGGCTGGAGAAAAGCCTGCTCGCCTCGGAGCCGCGCCTCACCGATATTCTCGAAGCCATGAGGCCGCTTTACCGCTTTCATGGCAGGTGGGAGGATTTCAGGCAGCAGCTCATCGCAGCGGTACATACACGAAGCGGCTGCCAGAAGCAGCGGCTTGAACGCATGGACGGAACCATGCTGGAATGGGCGTGCATCCCCCTGCCCGACGGTGCGACGCTGCTCACCTATACCGACATCACGGATTCCATGCGCGTCGAGCAATCGCTGCGCGCGGAGAAAGAGGCGTTGCAGGCGGCGGACAGGCTCAAATCTAATTTCCTCTCTAATGTTTCCTACGAATTCCGCTCGCCACTTACTTCCATCAAGGGCTTTTCCGAAATCCTTCTCCAGCAGATATTCGGCGAGATAAACGCCAAACAGCGGGAATATCTGGAAGGCATCCTGGTTTCCTCCGACAGGCTGGCGGGCTTGATTGACAGCATCATGGACGCGGCATCCATAGAAGCAGGCTACGTGAAATTCGATTACACAGATTTCAGCCTGGTGGACGCGCTTGGGGAAGTCATCGCCAGGGTCACGCCGGAACTCAGCCGGCGGCACGTTTCGCTGGTGATGAAGGATAAGGGCAAGCCCGGCATGATACGCGGTGATCGGGAACATCTCACCCAGGCGTTCTGCACCCTGCTGCGTACCGTCGCCACGCTGGTGGAGAGCGGGGCATCGCTCACCATTTCCGCCTTCCGCGATAAATGGGGCGATGTTACCATCACCATCGAGAACAGCGAGCATCTGGTTCCCAAGGAAAAATGGGATACCGGGCTGGAACTCACCATCGCGCGGCGATTCATCGAGCTTCACGGCGGCACGGTGACGCTCATCACGGACGACACCGCCGGAACCTACGTGCTCTGCACCCTGCCGAAAGAAGGCCACACCGAAAAACCCACCACCACGCTGACGGGAATCACGGCAGTATGACGGGTATCGCGCTCACCCTCCATAACCTGAATGAAACGGAAGTGCTCGCCCGGCGTGTTGCTTCGTTGTGCGGGTGCGGTGAAACCATTACACTGCGCGGAACGCTCGGCACGGGGAAAACCGCATTCGCGCGGGCGTTTATCCGGCATTTTACTCCGGATGCGGAGGAGGTTGTCAGCCCTACTTTTTCGCTGCTGCAGGTGTATCCTTGTCATCCTGAACGAAGTGAAGGATCTCCTGCGGCGGGGGATCCTTCGCCTACGGCTCAGGATGACAATTACGGAGAAATCTGGCATCTCGATCTCTACCGCCTGAAATCAGCGGAGGAAGCACTGGAAATCGGCATCGAGGATGGGTGGGAGCGCGCTATCCTCCTCATCGAATGGCCGGAGGTCATAGAACATTTGCTTCCCGCCAACAGGCTGGATATAACTATGGAATACGGCGCGAAACCGGATGAACGCGTCGTCAATCTTCAACCGCACGGAACCTGGATCAACAAACTGTCATCCTGAACGAAGTGAAGTATCTCCTGCGGCGGGGGATGCTTCGCCTTCGGATCAGGATGACAATGAAAGGAAACTATGCAAGCACACACACCACGGGTAACATTGCGGGATGCATTCCTCGAAGCGCACGGCTGGGGGGATGCCGATCTCGTGCATCTGGCGGGGGATGCCTCGTTCCGCAGCTACAAGCGGCTGAAGCGGCAGGTGGAGATGACCGTGCTGCCCGACGCGCCGCCGCCGGAAGGCTGCAAGCCCTTCGTGGGGAAGGATATTGAGCACGTGGTGCTAATGGACGCGCCACCGCCCAAGGAAGATGTGCGCCCTTTCATCACGATTGACCGCTACCTGCGCCATCAAGGCTTGAATGCCCCGGAAATCCTTGCGGAAGACGTGGATAACGGTTTCCTGCTTCTGGAGGATTTCGGGGATGACCGCTATACCAGCATCCTTGATAACACAGGGAACCGCGATCTGGAACGCACCATGTACCATCACGCGATTGACGTGCTGGCCTCGCTCCATAAATGCCCGCCGCCCCGCGACGTGCGCCCTTACAGCGCGAAAATGCTGATGTTCGAGTGCCATCTGCTGACGGATTGGTATCTGCCGCTGATTCATGGTGTGCCGACTTCCGAAAGCCTCAAACGGGAATATACGGAGTTCTGGAACGCACTTCTGCCCGCCACCGAAATGCGGCAGAAAGTGCTCGTGCTGCGGGATTATCATGCCGATAACCTGATGTGGATGCCCGCGCGCACCGGCCTCGATAAAGTGGGGCTGCTGGATTTTCAGGATGCGGTGATTGGCTCACCCGCCTACGATCTTGTATCGCTGCTGGAAGATGCGCGCCGCGATGTCGCCCCGGATTTCGCGGAGGAGATGAAGGAGTATTACCTCCGCCAGATTCCCAGCATCCCGCGTGAGGAGTTCCTGACTTCCTACGCGCTGCTGGGGGCGCAGCGCAACATGAAAATCCTCGGCATTTTCGCCCGCCTCGCGCTGCGGGATGGAAAATACAACTATCGCGTGTTTATGCCGCGCGTATGGGGCTGCCTGGAACGCGATTTGCAACATCCGCTTTTACAACCCATCCGCGCATGGCTGGATGAGGTGCTGCCGGAATCCCTCCGCAAGGAAGTGCCGCCCGTGCCGGAAAAGGCAGTCGTCAGCTGATGCCCGCCATCCCGCACACCGCCATGATTTTTGCCGCAGGCTACGGCACACGGATGCGTCCGCTTACGGATGCCCTGCCGAAGCCACTCGTGCCCGTTCTCGGCAAGCCGCTTATTGATTACCGGCTGGATAAACTGGCGGAAATCGGGGTAAAGCGCGTGGTCGTCAACACCCATTACAAAGCGGAAATGCTGGAGGCGCACCTTGCGCGGCGGAAGGATATGGAAATCATCATTTCCCGTGAGGAAACGCTGCTGGAAACCGGTGGCGGGCTGGTGAAGGCTCTGCCCTGGCTGGGGGATCGCCCCATCTACCTCCTCAACGCGGATATGATCTGGATGGACAACGAAACGCCCGCACTGATTCGCCTCGCGGAACAGTGGGATGACAGCACAATGGACGAGCTGCTCCTCCTCCAGCCCCGCGAACGCGCCCTGGGATACCACGGTACGGGAGATTTCGGGCTGGATGCCGCCAGCCACTTGCAACGGAAGGATACCCCCCCCTACCCCTTCGTGTTTACCGGGATACAGATATTTCATCCAAAACGGCTCGCTGCCTTCAGTGTAGAGCCTTTTTCGCGCAATATTCTGTGGAAAAACGCCTGGCGAGAGGAGAACGGCACGTTTGAAAGGCTTTACGGACTGCCGCATATCGGTGAATGGCTGCATATTGATTCCGTGGAGAACCTCAAGGATGCGGAAGCCTACCTCACAGCGCAAACTTCCCGCGATTCATGCTTGTCAACCAGGCTGAAATAGAGGATAATTCCTGCTACATCTGAGGGGATACGCATACCGCAATGGCTGATGAATATTTCAAAGAACTGGCCGAGAAAATTGAATCCGGCGAATATTTTCAGGATGCCCGCGCCTGGTATAGCAGCAAATACCTCTCGCCCTTTGTTGACCGCGCCTATTTCGTGCTGCTCATCTTCCTGAGCATCGTGCTGCTTGTTGTCGCTTACAGCACACTATTCAGTTTTTATCCCCTAAAAACCTATAAACCTGTTTTTATTGTTAATGACGATCAGGCCACGAAATATCCGACACTGAAAGCCATAGGAAATGTCCATAATCCGGTGGAAAACCCACAGCCTGTGGTGCAGAAATACCTGTTGAAAAAATTTGTCGAAGCCTACGAAACATATGATTTCCGCAATAATTTTGCACGGCTTGAACGCAACAAGAAAGTTATCACGCAACTTTCGGACGAGGACACCGCCAGGCAATATGACAATTTCATGAATGTGACCAACCCGGATAGCCCGATGCTGCGCTACCATAAGGAAGCCCTCCGCAAGGTAGAGGTTGATAAAGGGTCGTTCTCCATCCAGAAAATCAGCGGAACGGCGGGACAATCGGCTGATTCTTCCCAACGCTATACAGCCACGGTTGATTTTTCAGCCACGGAGACTAGTATAACCACCGGGGTGCAGCAGAAAAATACATGGCGCGCCAAAATCAGCTTCGTGTATAAAGATATTCGGTATGACCGGAAAACGCGGGATTTTATGCCACTGAAGTTTAAGATAACAAAATATTCTGTCGAAAAACTGGGATAACATAATGATAAAAAGATGCTATTTTTTCAATGGGGTGCTGCTGGCAGCAGTGGTGCTTGCGTTCTGTTTTTCCTCTCCCGCGCACGCCAATCAGGAACCTCAGCCTATCGCCGGCGATCCCCGTATCCGCACCTATGTGTACGATCCTAACGATGTCTACATCTTCACCGGACACTATAAATATTCGTCCATTATCGAATTTGATAATGACGAGAATATTGATAGCATCAGCCTGGGCGACCCCACCGGCTGGCAGATCGTGCACCAGGGCGCGCGTCTGTTCATGAAGCCGATTGATCAGAACGCCACCACCAACATGACCATCTTCACGGATAAACGCATCTATTTCTTCGAGTTGCACGCCGAACAGGCAGAAGACATCCGTGATGAGGAAATCGTATTCCTCGTGCAGTTTGTCTACCCGGACAGCGATAAGGGAGAAGGTGCTACTTTCCGGGAATTTGATGTAAAAAAAGACCCTGAAAACTCCGGAAGTTCCAGTAGCGCGAAGACTCCCGGCAGCACGACGGGCGCGGCAGGGGAAGATGAGGAAGAAA
>JAHFPR010000001.1:24702-25841 GCA_023269645.1 Alphaproteobacteria bacterium
ACTATGTGCTGGAAGCCGATGTGCCGGATACCTCGATTGATCCGCAGAAATATAATTTTAACTATGCCGTCACCGGCTCGCGGCTGATTGCTCCGCTCAAAGTGTTCGACGATGGCGAGTTTACCTACCTCGAATTCCGCCGCATCAATGCCGATATTCCCGCGATTTACCTGGTAAACGAACAGGGCGATGAATCGCTGGTCAATTTCCGTTCCACCGGGAACTATCTTGTCATTGAGCAGGTGTCACAGCAATACACCCTTCGACACGGCGCAGATATCGCGTGCCTGTTCAATGAAACCGATCCGCTCAAGCGGCTGGATCTCGCAGAAAAGAATCATAAATTCCTTGGAATTTTCTAGGAAGTAGCGTAGTTTTCCCCTGATTTTTGTCGTTATTCGTTATTCGTTAATCGTTACTGGTGCGAATAAACCGATTAACGAATAACCATTAACGATTAACGAGCTATGGAACATTCAGGCGCGTCCATTGTATTGAAAACCCTCACTGAACTTGGGGTGGATACTGTATTCGGCTATCCCGGCGGGGCGGTGCTGCCACTTTACGATGAAATCTTCAAACAGAACAAAATCCGCCACATCCTCGTGCGTCATGAACAAGCCGCTGCCCACGCTGCAGAAGCCTACGCCCGCTCCACCGGTAAAGTCGGCGTGGTGCTGGTGACGAGCGGCCCCGGCGCGACGAACACCGTCACCGGCCTTACGGATGCGCTGCTGGACAGCATCCCGATTCTCTGCATCACCGGCCAGGTTCCCACGCACCTCATCGGCAGCGATGCGTTCCAGGAAGCCGATACCGTCGGCATCACGCGCTCCTGCACCAAACATAATTACCTGATAAAAAACGCGGCGGACATTGCCCACACCATCCGCGAGGCGTTCCACATCGCCAGCACAGGCCGCCCCGGCCCGGTGGTCATTGACCTGCCGAAAAACGTGCAACTCGCAGAGGCAGAATACAAGCCGAACGGCAAAGTTTCCCGCCCTTCCTATAAACCCGCCAGCTATGGCGATAAAGCCGCGATTGCGGAAGCAGTCGCCCTCATCGCCAGTGCCGAGTGCCCGGTTTTCTACACCGGCGGCGGCATCATTAACTCCGGCGAACGCGCCTCGAAACTG
>JAHFPR010000001.1:25851-39826 GCA_023269645.1 Alphaproteobacteria bacterium
GGCTTCCCCATCACCAACACGCTGATGGGGCTGGGCGGCTATCCTGCGAGCGAGCCGGAATTCATCGGGATGTTGGGGATGCACGGCTCCTACGAGGCCAACCTTGCGATGGCGAAATGCGACGTGATGATCTGCATCGGCGCACGCTTTGATGATCGCATCACGGGCAAGGTGGATAAATTCTCCGTCGGCTCGAAAAAAATCCATGTGGATGTAGACGCTTCCTCCATCAACAAAAATATCAAGGTAAACATCCCTATCGTGGGGGATGCCGCCCTGGTGCTGGAGCAGATGCTGGAAGAATGGAAAAAACGCGGCTACAAGGTGAAGAAAAAGCCGCTTTCCGCCTGGTGGAAGCAGATTGCGGAATGGCGCGCGGTGGATAGTTTCGCCTATAAACAGGCTACCGGAACCGCCGACATCAAGCCGCAATACGTGCTGGATGTGCTGAATAATCTCATCGCCAAAAAGGATGCGTATGTCACCACCGATGTCGGCCAGCATCAGATGTGGGCGGCGCAATATCTGAAGTTTGATAAGCCGAAACACTGGATGACCTCCGGCGGCTTAGGCACGATGGGTTATGGGCTTCCGGCGGCCATCGGCGCACAAATTGCCAATCCGGGCAAGCTGGTGGTGTGCGTAACAGGTGAAGCCTCCCTGATGATGAATATGCAGGAATTTTCCACGCTGGTGCAGTATCGCCTGCCGGTGAAGGTGCTGATTCTCAACAACCGCTACATGGGCATGGTGCGCCAGTGGCAGGAACTTTTCCACGGTGACCGCCACTCGGAAAGCTACATGGACGCCCTGCCCGACTTCGTGAAGCTGGCTGAATCCTTCGGCTTCAAAGGTATGCGGAACGACAAACCCGGCAACGTAGAAAAATCCCTGAAGGAAATGCTGGCGCATGACGGCCCCGTGCTGTTCGACATGGTGGTAGACCAGAACGAAAACGTCTATCCGATGATCCCCGCCGGCGCGGCGCATTACGAGATCAAGCTGAATCCGGGTTCGCCGGAGGTAAAGGTGGATAAGAAAGCGGCGGCGGTGAATGTGTAATCTGCCCTGTCACCCCGCACTTGTTGCGGGGCTATGGCAGCCACAGGGTATAACCCCGCGTACCAAGTGCGGGGTGACAGATGCACCGCCGTCATTCCAGCGAAAGCTGGAATCCAGCTAAGCCGCGTCTGCGGCGGATAGCCTTGGCTTTAGCGGCGTTGACACGCCGCACTGGATACCAGCTTTCGCTGGTATGACGATTAACGATTAACGAGTAATAAAAATGACCACCACCATAGCCGAACAGAACAAGCATTCCGCCTACCAGATCGTGGAGAGCCACGAAGTGGCGGAGAAGCACACCATCGCTGTACTCGTGGATAACGAGTTCGGGGTGCTGGCGCGCGTCATCGGGCTGTTCGCCAGCCGGGGCTACAACATCGAAAGTCTGACGGTGAGCGAGGTGGATCATGAAAAAAGCCGCAGCCGCATCACCATCATCACGCATGGCACAAGCTCAATAATAATACAAATCAAAACATTACTTGAAAGACTTATTCCAATTTATGAAGTACGCGACCTCACCGTGGAAAGCCCGCATATCGAGCGCGAGGTGGGGCTTATCAAAGTGGTGACAGGTGAGGATGACGAAACCCGCCAGGCCGCCCAGAAGCTCGCCGACCGCTTCGGCGCAAGAACCATTGACTCCACAGCGAAATCCTTTATTTTTGAGCTTTCCGATATACCGGAGAAGCTGGATAAATTCATCATGCTGATGCGTCCGTTGGGCGTAAAAGAAATTTGCCGCACTGGGGTTACCGCTATTTCGCGCGGAAGCGAGGGAATGGAGAAATCGGCATGATTGTCACCCCGCACTTGGTACGCGGGGTTAGCCACAGCGAATAACCCCGCAACACGTGTGGGGTGACAGATTAACAACGGAGAACTAAACCATGAGCCTTAAAGTCTATTACGATAAAGACGCCGACCAAAGCATCATCAAAGGCAAAACCGTCGCCATTATCGGCTATGGCAGCCAGGGGCACGCGCACGCGCAGAACCTGAAGGATAGCGGAGTTAAACGTGTTATTATTGGGCTGCGCCCAACGTCGGCAAGTGTCGAGAAGGCCAAAGCCGCCGGGTTCGAGGTGATGACCCCCGCCGAAGCCACGAAAGCCGCCGATGTAGTGATGATCCTCGCGCCCGACCAGAATCAGGGCGATATTTATCAGAGCGACATCAAGGATAACCTGAAGCAAGGTGCGTCGCTGGCGTTCGCGCACGGGTTCAACATCCATTTCGGCTTCATCAAGCCGCGCGCCGACCTGGACGTGTTCATGATTGCGCCGAAAGGCCCCGGCCACACAGTGCGCAGCGAATACAAGCGCGGCGGCGGTGTGCCGTGTCTGGTGGCGATTGCGCAGAATGCCTCCGGAAAGGCACTGGAAACGGCACTTTCCTACGCTTCGGCGATTGGCGGCGGGCGCAGCGGCATCATCGAAACCACCTTCAAGGATGAATGCGAAACCGACCTGTTCGGCGAGCAGGCTGTGCTGTGTGGCGGTGTCACCGCGCTGATGCAGGCGGGCTTCGATACGCTCGTGGAAGCCGGTTATCCGCCGGAAATGGCGTATTTTGAATGTGTGCACGAGATGAAGCTGATCGTGGATTTGATCTACGAAGGCGGCTTCAAAAATATGCGCTATTCCATCTCCAACACGGCGGAATACGGCGATTATCTGACGGGGCCAAAAATCGTCACCGAGGAAACAAAAAAGACGATGAAGCAGGTGCTGGCCGATATTCAATCCGGAAAATTTGCCAAGGATTTCATCGGCGATTGCGCGACGCAAGGGGCGAATAACATGAGCGGCTGGCGCGAGAAAGCCAAGGGGCTGAAGCTGGAAACCGTCGGCGAAAAGCTGCGTGGCATGATGCCGTGGATCGCCAAGAACAAGCTGGTGGATAAGAAGGTGGCTTAGTTGCTGCGTCGTCATTCCCGCGAAAGCGGGAATCCAGTGTGGCGCGTCTGCACCACGGGAAGGCTCTGGTTTATTACTTGGCTTTATCGCCGCAGACGCGGCTTGTGCTGGATTCCCGCCTTCGCGGGAATGACGTGTACAAAAAAACGGCTCCCGTGATTCAATCTTGGTTGTAAAAACCAGAGAAAGAATCACGAGAGCCGGTAGGTTACGCTAGCACTTCACTTCACGAATCATGCACGGTAATCTGCTGTAAATCCCAGTTGGAATCTAGAGCAGTTGCCGTGCTTTCCGTGTCTTCGTCGAGTAGGTCTTGGATGGTGTTGGGAGGAGTTTTTTCTGTTCCTTCCCCATCACATTCAGCACCTTCTTCCGAATCACCAAATTCAGCAACGTCACCATCATCCACGGGTGTTTCCGGGGGTTTGTTGGCTTCGGCTTCGAGTGTGGCGAGCATGGCGGCATCGAAGTCAATATCCACCTCAAGTTCAAGCAACTTCCGATAGCTTGTCATCCCTGAAATGCGAATTTCCACTTCTGTTTCGTCCAAACACTCCGCTTCATCCACCAGTAAAGGATTGGACGAGTACGGATTGCTGTAGAACGCGATACACTCCGAAGCGATACCGTTGGATACCAGTTCGTCGCGCAATTCCTTGGCTTCGCCGAGTGGAATGATGTTATCCGATGCAACAAAATCTCCGGACATTTCTTGCACTAACAACCATGCGTAATCACTAATTTGTGCCATATTTCTCCTGAGGTCTTATGCCTTAGGAACGCAAAAAGAGCAAAAAAACTCTAAACCAGAAAGAGCATTTGCTCTAAAATTGTTCCAAGGGACAATAAGACGTAGGCTATAATATAACAGAATGCGGCAGATAAAGCAACCATAATTTCAATTATCTGGAATAATTGAGATTGTCCCTTAAAGATAGATACGGTGTCATCCCAACGCAGGCTGGGATCCAGCCTAAGCCGCGTCTGCGGCGGGATAGTTACGGGGCTTTCAGCGCGGCGCAGACGCGCCGCTACTGGATTTCAGCCTGCGCTGGAATGACAATAATGGGGATTATCTATCTTTAGGGGACAATGCTGGAATGATGGGTTTAGATAAAATGAGCGGCCTTTTTCTCCAGGATTTTGGCCTCACGGTAAAAACTTCCGCCGAGGTGGAGTTTTATCTGGAGGGGAACGATCCGGAACAGGATAAGGAGTGCCTCGCGCTGATGCTGCTGGCCTTGCATCAGGCCGCCCTGCCCATCCGCGAGATGAAAAAAGAGGATGGCACGCGGCAATATGAGATTGATCTGCCACTGCGGGATAACCCCATGCAAACCGCGCAGGATATTGAGCTTGCGAAGCGGGTGATTGCGGAAGTGGCGGAACGCTGTGGCCTGCGCGCCATCTTTACCCCCAAACCCTACCCCAATCAACCCGGCTGCGGACTGCATCTCCACGCGAGCCTGCATGATGCGGCGGGGAATAATGTGCTGCAAAAACCCTCTCCCGTGTGCGGGAAAGGGTTGGGTGAGGGCTTTTCTCCGATGGAAACAGCACCCTCGCCGAAAATCCGGCGAGGAGACTCGCCCGGATTTCCTCCTCTCCCGCACACGGGAGAGGAATCTTTCGCCATGCTCCACGCTGTTGGCGGTCTGCTGGAGATCATCCCAGAAGCGATGGTGTTTTTTACCCCGAATGAAGATTCCTATACGCGCTTTATCGCAGGCGACCAGCATACGCCGAAATACATCTGCTGGGGCGGTAACAACCGCACCGCTGCCGTGCGCATCCCCGCGAGCACACTGCATCCCGAAAGCCGCCACATTGAGCTGCGCGTTCCGGGGATGGATGCCGACCCGGAACGCGCCCTCGCCGCGATGATAGCCGGGATGCATCACGGGCTTACCCAGAAAATCACTCCGCCGCCGAAGCTCTATGGCAATGCCTTCGATAAGCAATACGGACTGACAAAACTACCCGCTTCGTTGGATGAGGCAAAGCAGATGTGTGCGGAAGGAAGGGTTTTGAAGAAGTATTCCTAGCCGCCGTCATTGCGAGGAGTGCCTGCACGACGAAGCAATCCAGAATTTTTTATGTAGCCGCAGAAGGTATCCGAATACCATCGGTTCCGCGATGACCCTGGATTGCTTCGTTACGCTCGCAATGACGCACGGATCGCCCGCACCAGCTCCAGTGCTTTTTCCGGCTTGCCCTCGCCAATCAGCTTCACCAGTGCCGAACCCACCACTACACCATCTGCCAGTTTTGCAAACTCCGCAGCCTGCGTGGGAGTTTTAATGCCGAACCCGACTGCGATGGGGATTTTCGTCACTTGCCGGAGTGCCTTCACCTGCCGCGCCACATCCGCAGTCTTCGCGGATTTTACCCCGGTGATCCCCGCCACAGAAATATAATACACAAAACCGGAAGCGTTTTTCAGCACCAGTTTCGCCCGCGCGGCATCGGTGGTGGGGGCGGTGAGGCGGATGAGTGCCAGCCCCGCCGGAATCGCCACCTCGGTGAATTCCGCATCTTCCTCCAGCGGAAGATCCACGATAATCACTCCGTCCACGCCCGCCTTCACCGCATCGGTGACGAATGCCCGGACGCCGTAATGATAAATCGGGTTGTAATAGCCCATCAGGATGATCGGAGTTTCCGCGTTTTTCTTCCGGAATTCCCGCACCATGCCGAGGATTTTTTTCGTGGTTGCCCCCGCCGCAAGTGCCCGCGTTCCCGCCGCCTGAATAGTGGGGCCATCGGCCATCGGGTCAGAGAATGGCATTCCAAGCTCGATAATATCCGCGCCCGCTGCGGGAAGTTCCTTCATCACGCGCGCGGAAGTTTTCCCATCCGGATCGCAACCCATGATATAGGTGACGAGCGCAGCACGGTTCTGCGCTTTGGCGCGGGTGAATGCCTTGGCGATGCGGTCGGTCATGATTAGTCCTTAATCATTTATTAAGTAAAAGCTGTTATAATGCAGAAATCATGACAATGGAACAAGACAAATTACGGCGCGCCGGGATACTTCCGGGAATGATACTCAGCATTTCCCTGCAAGGAGATGCATTAAGCAGCTATCTATAGTGTTTCCAAATAATATTCTTACAGAATATTATTTGGCATACGCTGCCTCCGGCGCGGAAAACCAACTCTTTCGGAGTTGGTTTTCATAGTCATACCCGATAAAAATGTAAGATTTTTATCGGGTATGACTATATAGTGTTTCCAAATAATATTCTTACAGAATATTATTTGGCATACGCTGCCTCTGGCGCGGAAAGCCTAATACCGTCATTCCCAAAAAATAACCCCCCGGCGTAACCGGGGGGTTGGTATTCAAAGCACTCAGAAACATTATACGAAGAAGAAATCCGACGCGTGCAGGTCGGCGGCGTGGATGCCGGCGAGTGTCACGTCGTTGCCGAGCGTCAGGCTGATGACGGCATTGCCAGCCACGTCGGTGATCGTCAGGTCGCTGAAATCGTCAATGGCCGATCCGTTGATAAATTTCACAATCTGCACGTGATCCTGGCCGATGGTGAAATCCGTGACGAAATCATGGAACACCGTGGTTTCGGTTTCAAACGCGAACACATCCTTGCCCGCGCCGCCCGTCAGCGTATCGTCGCCGCGATCACCGAAAAGCGTGTCGTGCCCCGCATCGCCGAAAAGCGTATCGTCGTCAATCTGGCCGTGGATAACATCGTTGCCGTTGCCGCCGTAAACGGTATCGCGCGCCGCGCCAGCAACGATGGCATCGTTGCCCTCACCGCCGTAAACGAGGTCGAAGCTGTCGCCGGAATCAATGGTATCGTTGCCCGTGCCGCCGGTGATGGTATCGTCGCCGGTTCCGCCGAGAATGCTGTCGCTACCACTGCCGCCATCCACGCTGTCATCGCCCGTACCCGCGTCAATGGTGTCATTGCCGCTACCGCTGCTGATGGAATCGTTGCCGCTGCCGCCGGAAATGCTATCGCCCGTGGAGCCACCAATGATGGTATCATTGCCCTGGTCGCCGATCAGGGTGTCGCCGCCCTGTGCGCCAAAATGGTGGCAGGAACGGTGGAAGCTGGAAGACCCGACGATCAGGTCGTCGCCCGAACCGCCATTCAGGAAATCGCTGCCCGAACCACCGTTGGCTTTATCATCGCCAGGCCCGCCGGAGATGGTATCATTGCCACAACCGCCGGAAATCGTATCGTTGCCCGAACCACCGATGAGAGAGTCATCCCCGCCACGGCCAACGAGCTTGTCGTTGCCCTGTGTGCCGGAGATGGTATCGTTGCACTGTGTGCCGATCAGCGTGTCGTCAGCACTCGTTCCATTAATTACAGCCATGATTTTCCTCGTTAAGTTAATTGGTTAGGAATCAAACACTATCTATTGATTTATCTATGCAATAAATCGTTCGCGCATCTAATAACAAATATTAACGACAATGTCCAGAAGATTAATAAAAGATTTATGAAATTACTTGTCGCAACTATCCCCTTGAAGCACGTAAGCCCGTCATCGCCCGAATTGCGAAGCAATTATAGAGCTTGCCCCTGCGAAGGCAGGGGGCGATCTATTCTTGCAGCAGGCATGGATTCCCCTATACTTTTTGCTCGCACAAAAAGTCGGGGAATGACGGGTTATTTTTCCGCCGCAGCTTTTCTAATAGAGCCATCCAGATTATAATGACATGGAGGATTTACACTCTCTCTGCCATCCATCGCCGCGCGCAAAAAATCTTTATTACATTCTTCTACTTCTACCCCTGCATTATTTATACTGCCACGCTCCTCTACTATCCCCCCCCCCACCACCACGCGGCACGCCTTCCACCCCGGCAGAAAACCAGCCAACCGCGATCACCGCCGCAATTGCCAGCACCAGCAGTATATAGAATGTAATTTCGCGCATACCGCAACGCCCCCGGAATCTGGTGATCGGGGAGTTGATAAACCTTCTGAAAGAGAGGTCGCATTGGCCTTTAGCCGAAAGGCCTGGACATACACCAATGCCTCCCCGACCGAAGATCGAGGAGTGCTCTTGCGGTTGCACTGAACCGCTTTCAGAAGGGGTTATCACGCCCCAAAGCAATGTTGGTTGCTTCAACAGAAAACTACGGCATATCGGGAGTGCTGTCAATCCGCTAAAGGGATTAACATTCTGGAATTTCTACAACCAAAAGCTGTTATTAATGCAACCCGTTATGCCGACAGAACGAGTGTCACGCCGCTGGAGGAAAGCTGCGCGCGCAGATTCTCCACCATTTCCGCCAGTGCCGCTTTATCAGCGGATTCGCAGCGTGCAATCAGCGCGGCCTGGGTGTTGGATGCGCGCAGCAGCCACCAGCCCTTCCCTGTCATCACACGCACACCGTCAATATCGCTATAAGCGATTCCGGCGTTTTTCAGACGCTCCGCCACTTCTCCGATAATGGCAAATTTACGGGCTTCCGGCACGTCAATGCGCAGTTCCGGCGTGTTGTGGAGCTTCGGCATGGCATCCATCATTTCTACCAGCGTATGCGGGGATTTTACCAGAATATTCAGCAGGCGCGCGGCGGCGTAAATGCCGTCATCAAAGCCAAAATAGCGATCCGCGAAGAAGATATGGCCGCTCATTTCGCCCGCCAGCAGCGCGCCGGTTTCCGCGATCTTCGCCTTGATGAGCGAATGCCCGGTTTTCCAGATCAGGGGCGTTCCGCCCAGTTCCTTCACCTTGTCGAACAGGCTCTGGCTGGTTTTCACGTCGCCGATGATGGTCGCTCCGGGGTGTTTTTCCAGAATATCCGCCGCATAGAGCATCATCAACTGATCGCCCCACAGGATGCGGCCTTTTGCATCCACCGCGCCCACGCGGTCACCGTCGCCATCAAATGCCACGCCGACATCCGCGCCATGCTTCCGCACCGTTTCAATAAGCTGGAGCATATTTTTTTCCTCAGTCGGATCGGGATGGTGCGCCGGAAATGTACCGTCCACCTTCTCGTTGATGAGGATATGCTCGCCGGGAATCCGCTTCGCCAGGGCGGAAACCACGTCGCCCGCCGCGCCGTTGCCCGGATCCCACACCACCTTCAGCTTGCGGGGATTCTGTGTCGCCTCGAAACCGCCCACCAGTGCCGTGATGTAGTCCTCGAACACGCTTTCCTGCCGCTCGCTTCCCTGGGCAGGCGCGCTTTGCGGAGTGGCAGCAATTACACCAAGCTCCTGAATATCCTGGCCGTGCAGCGGGCGGCTGTAGGTCATCATCTTGAAGCCGTTATGGGTGGGAGGATTGTGTGAACCCGTCACCATGATGCCCGCATCCAGCTTCCGGCTTTTCACCGCGAAATAAAGCATCGGGGTCGGCCCCATGCCGATGCGCACCGCCTGCGCGCCCGCATCCTTGATGCCGCGCACCAGTTCCGCTTCCAGTTCCGGCGAGGAAAGCCGACCATCGCGTCCCGCCGCAAGCTGGAGCGATTGCACGGGCTTTCCCGTTTCACGTGCCACCAGCACCGCGAATGCCCGCCCGATATGGTAGGCATCCTCCGGAAAAAGATTTTCCTCCGTAACGCCGCGAATGTCATATGCGCGGAGAATAACGGGATCAAAGCGGTGGGGTGTTACAACGTGAGCCTGCGCCTTCATGGTATGTCCTTATGAGGTTAATGAATGATGTTGGTGGAATTATTTAATTACGTCATTCCCGCGCAGGCGGGAATCCATCCATCCACAGATTCCTCGCTGCACTATGGATTCCCGCCTGCGCGGGAATGACGGTATCTTTTATGTGTTGTAAATAAAACCCTTAAATCAAAAAGAAAGCCGCTCCCGAAATCCTTTCGCCCTTACGGAGGGAAGTTTTTCAGAAGCGGCCACCGATAAACATATTACCGGATTAAATCAGATCGCCCTTGGGTTTGCAGAGGTTGGAGTTCTGCGTATTCACATCCTTGCAGAACAGCCCGTCCACATCGTCGCCACCCGCAGCCGGGGTGATGTCGTTCAGGTTCGGGAAGAAATTACCCTGCTGCTGATTCAACTGGAAGAGCGAGTGCAGCGGATCCAGATTCGCATCAAATTCCGGCGTTTCGCCACCGCTGGAGGAGCTTCCACCGCCAATATCGCCACCGCTGCTGCTCGAAGAACCGCTGGAGGAGGAGCTGCCGCCCGAAGAGGAGCTGCTGCTGGAAGAGGCAGAACCACCACCCGAAGATGAGCTTCCGCTTTCCTGGCGATCCCGCAGGATCAACTCAGCGAAGTCGGCACTTTCATCATTATGCGGCAGCGCATCAAAGCCGGTATTGTAGCTTATCACCGATTTCACATTGGCAATCGCGTAAGGTTCCGGACCGAACAGGTTCAGCGCATTACCTTCCGGAGCAGCCGCCAGCGTATGGGCAACGGCAGTGGTCGGTTCCGGCAGGCTACCGCCAGAATCCGTCGCGTGGCTACCGAACGCACCCGTGATGGTCAGGTCGCCTGCATCCCCGAAGGAGAAGGAATCCGGGAAGGGATGAGCTTCCGTCAGCAAGTGGTCGAAGCTGAGGTACGTACCCATGCCACTGACGGCATCCAGCGTGGCAAGCGCAATCGCATTGCCGCCTTCACCCGTGGTAGCGTTGGCATTGCTTTCTGTGTTGCCGTCCAGCGTCACGTTATTATCCGCGCCGAGGAATGCCGTGGAGTGCGCCGTTGCCGAAGCACCGGAGGAGAATCCGCCCGAAGAGGACGAGCTGCTGCCCGAAGATGAGCTGCTGCTGGAAGATTCACCCGAAGAGGAACCCGAAGAAGACGAACCGCCAGAGGAGCTGCTGCTGGAGAATTCACCCGAAGAGGAACCGCCAGAGGAGGAAGAACCACCCGAAGACGAGCTTCCCGTTTCTTCCTGAAGGGCAAATTGTCTAATCACCCGCCCGCCCGCTTCCGTGGTAGCATTGGCCGCCACAAGCGTATGGCCGGTGATGCTGAGGTCGTTGTTATCACCCGCGATAACTTCATCCCAGGCCTCGGTGATGAGCGACTCTTCTTCATACACAGCATCATGGTGGATAACGGTATCCGCCTTCGTCACGTGGTCGCCCGCATACACATAAAGGTTGGCATCTGCAGAGGCATCGCCCGCGCCTTCCCCGATAGAGTGCGCATCCGCAGTGGTGCGGAGCGTTTCCACGGTTGGCGTAATGATGGTGATGTCATCCGAAGCCAGCAACGTGGTGGAGGCATAGCCCTCCGTGTTGCCGTTTACTGCGTTCGCATTGGCGATCGTGTAAATATCGCCCGTGATGCTGAGGTCGTTGGTGCTGCCTTCCGTAAGGCTGGCGTAGAAACCCTCGCCGCTATACACCGATCCGCCCGCAACCACGAACATCCTTGCGTTGGCGTAGGCATTGCCCTCACCGAAGGTTTCAGCTCCGCCTTCGCCCTCGAACGTGCCGCCGACGGTTGCATCCGCCAGGCTGCTAAGATTCCCGGTGACAGTAACGTCGCCGTGCTGGCCGTTGATGGCAAGCAGCGAAGTCGCATTCGCATCGCCGTAGATGCTGCCCGCAATCGCATGGACATTCACATCATAGTTCTCAACCTCATCCTCTTCCACACCGGTGATGAACACGCCGTCGTAGGCATTCAGGATGGCGGAAGCATTCGCCGTGACCGTGCCTTCGTTGGAATATTCAAACGGGCTGCGCGACGCCGTGCCATTCACGGTGATGTTGCCATCCACGAAAATGTTGTGCGGGAGTTCACAGAATTCACCCTTGTTCTTGAGTGCTCTCACCGTAAGTTCCGCATTCGCATCGCGCGTATTACCTTCTTCGTCCGTCGCGGAAACCGTGACATTCTTCAGGTGGATGTCCCCGCCTGCAGAAAGGTCGGCAACCGCATGGGCGTTGATAGCATCAACGGTGCTATCAACCACGTTCACATTGATATTGCCGTTCACCCACAGGTTCGCAGCAGAATCAATGGTCAGTGTGCTCGTATTATCCGCGAAAATGTTGGATGGGCTATCAATCGTGAGTGCACCCGTCGTAACATCGCCGCCCGTGCTGGTGAGGGTGATGGTGTGCGAAGCAGCAAGCGCGCCCGTGGTGATGGAAGCACCGATCATCGTGATGCTCACGGGGTCAACATCGCCCGTGGTGATCGCGCCGCCCGCTGTAATCGTCACATCATTGCCCGCCGTGATCTTCGCGCCCTCGGTGCTTACAACACCGCCTGCGAGGATGTTCACGTCGTTGGCCGCGATGATGGAGCCTGTGAAGATGCTGTCGTCCGGATTAAGTGCCGGAGCGGAACGCAGGATCACATCGGTTCCGGCATTCAGGTTGCCGGTGGCCACATCGTCGCCGGAGTGAACCTGGATATAGCCCGTATCGGAGGTAATATCGCCTGCCGTAACATCGTCGTGATGCGTCTGCAGGTCAACATTGCCGAAGCCATGTACGTTGCCAGCATTGATTGTACCGCCGGAATTGAGGTTGATGAAACCGCCCGTGGAAGTCACATCGCCTGTGGTGATGGAGTTAGCCTTAATGCCGCCCGTACCATTCTTCGCAGTGACTTCGATGTTGCCAGCCGCATTGAGTGTGCCCGTGGCAATGGTTTTGGCTCCTTTCAGCTTGATGAAGGTTCCCGCATCGAGATTGCCGACCTGGATATGGCCGCTCCCGTCAGAAGCATCGCTGCCTGCATCCATTTCGATGCTGCCCGTGGCGAGTATCTTGTCGTTCACATCGGCAAACGTGATGTTGCCGCCGTGCGGAGCCGTCGTTTTCAGCTTGATGCTAGCACCGTTCACATTCAGCACGTTATCCGACAAATCATCCATCAGAATCGTATCCGAGGCTTCCAGGCGCACATTGATGCCGAGGCTGGCGATTTTTTCAATCGTGCCTTCGTGGATGCCGTAGGTTGTCGTCCCGGCAGGCACACTGCTGACCACATTCTGGCTGATGCGGTCGTTATAACGTATCGTCGTGCCATCGAGGTTGGTTTCAACACCCACATCGCCGCCGAAAGAACCGCCGCTCGTGGTGGTGCTGCCATCATCCGCGCCAGTCACACTGTCCGGGGCGGTGTGGCGATGTCCGTTCAGAATCCGCAGAATCTCCGGATCGAGCAGGAATGTTCCCGCCGCGCCGTGCGGTGCGGAAGCATCAATCTGGCCGTTCACGGCCACTTCCGCCGCGCTCACATCAATAAATCCACCGTCGCCGCCCTGCGCGCCGCCTTTGGCGAAGATGCTGGAGCCTTCGGCAAAATTATTCACGCCGTTCATGGCGCGTGTGATGACGGAACCGCCATTGCCGTTCTCGCCGCCGCTGGCCGTTACCGTGGCATTATTAAAGTTGATGTCGCCTTTCGTGGTGGAAACCAGCACTGTACCGCCGTTCTTGCCGGGAGCAAAGGCCGATGCATCCACAACGCCGCCCAGGTTCACCGCGCCCTTCACGATGTCGGAAGCGACGTTGGTGGAAAGTGCCACCTTGCCGGATTTCGCCTGCAGCGTACCGGTATTGGTAACACCGAGCTTGTTCAGCGATTCCTTGCTGGCGGAGAAAGTGATGAGGTTATCCCCGCGCAGGTCTACCGTAAAATTATTGGCGGAACCGAGGTGAATCTGGCCAAGATCAGCCACAATCGTACCGCTGTTTTCAACGGACGGCGCGGCAAGCACGGCAAACCCGCCGTTCGATACCGTGATATTGCCCTGGTTGATCACCGATCCGGGTCCCGTGCCCGTGAAGATGAGCTTGTTGCCATTCGTGGTGACACTGCTCGCCGTGGTCGCCAGCAGCGCGCCGACATTCACCTGGGAGGAACCATAGAAGGTCACGCCGGCATTGTTCATGATATAGATGCTGCCCGCGCCGGTCAGCGATCCGCGAAGTTCGCTGGGGATGCCGCTGGTGATGCGGTTGATGGCTACATCGCTGGTTTTCTGGTTGAAAAGGATGGATTCGGTCGGGCTGGTGGAGAAGCTGTTCCACTTGATGTCCACAC